>JAEOSA010000328.1 GCA_016840595.1 Candidatus Hermodarchaeota archaeon
ACGTGTCGTCGATGACCTACAACCTTCTTTTGATGATAAGACTCGGATTTCTGCGCCTGAAGTTCATATTCTCCACGGATCAAATAACGTTCGCGCTAAGTTGAATATTGCATTAGGTCAGGCAGAACGGCATGTCTTGCTTTCATGGGGGATTGTGAGTAAAAGCGATATTGACTTCATTAGCCCCACTTTATTACATCTCCGTGATCGGGGTGTGAAAATCCAGATTCTTGCGTCTGAACAGACGTTGACTGAGAAAGTGAATCGTCTTATTCTAGCTGTAGGTGAAGGTCGTAAAAGGAAAGAGATCTATGGCGGGGGAGCAATTATTGATGATAAACAAGCCGTCATCATGTTGACGTCTGAACCTGCTGAACATCTAGCAATTTGGTCAAGCCATACAGAACTGGTGGAACTAGCAAAAATTTACTTTTTATATCTCTATAATTCAGCACAACCTCTAACATGATTTTCTGATATGTTATTTTGTTTCTTTAGCTTCACTCTGAAGCTTATCAAGAAGGATCATGGCAACGCCTAGGGGGACCCGAAGTTGAACAGCTAATTCTTCAGGTGTAATGGAGGACCGTTTGGGGAGAATGTTGGTTCGCGTATAATCCAACAAATGGGGATAAAGAACCATGGATTTGACGGTTTCTTCTAAGATTGAGTGCCAATCACGAGATTCAGCGGTTTCCACTTCCTTGATTTCCACTTCTGGTGCTTCCTTTTTTTCTTCAGGTTTTTTCTTTTCTTTTTCCTTCTGAAAAAACCGATCTAATCCAAAGGTCATATAGTGATTCCCAACTGAGGACTTTAAACAGGAAAGGCTAATTAGGCTTGTGGCAGTCAATGTGCTGATGCCTCGATCCGGATTTTATATCATCCGATGTCCAAAATGTGGGCGATATACTTATGCACCAACGAGGCAAAAAACCCGACTTTGTGTCTACTGCCAACGTATCTTCAAAATAAATCCGTTAAATGCAATTTTTATCGAGGACGCTAAAATAGCTAGAACTCGTGTTAAATTATATCAAACCGGAAAACACCATCAGGAATTTATGACTGCAGTAGAAAAATCACGAGCACATATTAAGTCGCTAATTCCCCAAGATCAAGTAGAGTTGAACCAAATTCAAGAAAAAGAGGCCCCTCACCAACCGGTCTCAACCAAACGCCGTGAACTGGAACAAATACTTTACCAACATGCACGGACAAAAACACTTGATTTACAGGACCTAGAACAGGAGTGTCAAAAAGCAGGGATTCCTTGGGATTGGACGAGGCGACAAATCGAAGGACTCATCCGTTCAGGTCATCTGATATCTCCCAAACCTTGGCAAATACGTCTAGTAGGAGATGAAGCCAAACCTGACAAAATAGCACCATCAAGATTGAGCCCTACTAAGCTAGCCCGAAAGATTGCCGATATCATTCGAAAATCGTCCCAGCCGATATATCACGCTCAGCTAATTGAACAACTTGAGAATGAATCTATTTCAGAAGTGGATGGGGAAGAAGCTCTTGCGTTACTCCGAAGTCAAGGATATGTGATTAAAACGTCTAAAGGAACTTACCAATGGACTGGCGATTAATCGGAGAGCAATTATTGATAAGTTTTAAACAACCATTCCCAATTAGATGGAGCGAAGAGATTGCCAGCTGTTTATTATATTGCGCGCCAAATGCAAAGTCAGCTTTCTGGAGAGCTTGTAGATTTCATCCTATTGCTATGGCTTTACTCTAATCCACATGAGACACGGCGCCGATCTATGGCATCTTTGCGTCATGTCCTCAAACATACTCCTGAGTTCCAACGACCCGATGGACAGCCCAATGTTACTGACGAAGAACTTAATCAGATTGTATTTTCGTCTCTCCAACGATTGAAAGAT
>JAEOSA010000095.1 GCA_016840595.1 Candidatus Hermodarchaeota archaeon
AGGATTTTGATACTCTGCACCAGATGGTCGGTGCGAGAATGACTAGCCAGCAGTCAGATTATGATGTGATAATCGTAGGTGCAGGACCAGCTGGCGCAACAACAGCAAAATGTCTCCTTGATCAAAGACCCGAAACACGAGTTCTAATTTTGGATAAAGCCCCTCAATTCCCCCGACAGAAACCCTGTGGCGGATACTTAGGTGCTGAAATCTTCAATGTATTCCCTTACCTCCAAGGGAATGAAGCCTATTTTGTAGAAAGCGAAAGCCATCAAGGAATTCTTCATTCACCTGACCTGCAATACCAAGTAGGTGGACGCACTCGGATGTTAGGTGTCCTGCGGGAAACCTTCGATGCATACTTAGTTGGTCTAGCCCAACAGGAAGGAACACAAATCGGAACACGTAGTCGCGTCATCGACGTGAAATCGGAACAACAACAAGTCAAAGTGGTACTGAGTGATAAACGCAGTTTGACCGCAAAAGTCGTTGTGGGTGCAGATGGTGCAGCGAGCATTGTGGGTCGTCGAAGCGGATTACATTCTGGTTGGCAATCTCATGATATCTGTAAGACTGTTGTTAAAGAATTCCCTGTTGAGCCCGAGTATATTTTAGATCAGTATGGCCCAGAACGTCCCATCCACTTATTTTTATAATTCAATCAAATTCCAGGTTATGCCTGGGTGTTCCCCAAAGCCCACCAAATCAACGTGGGTCTAGGGTGTTTTGCCAACACACCTATCCGGCTAATTGATTACTTTCAGCTCCTAGTCCGCCTTCTCAAAGAAAAGGAAATGTTACCCGATACGGCTACACTAACCGGAGTTGAAGCGGGAATCTGCCCGACCGTAGGACCTATCGAAACTACGCAACGAAACCGCATACTCTTGGTAGGTGATGCTGCAGGATTTGTCTCTCCTTCAACAGGAGCAGGAATTGTACCCGGTATGGTCAGTGGGAAACTTGCCGCCCAAACATTGGCTGAAGCCTTGGACCATCAACGGTTTGATGACGCTTTTCTGCACCGATACCAGACCCGCTGGGAGAATACAATTGGACGATTCAATACTGAACTCATGATTCAACGCATTTTCTTAACCCGGTGGTGCAATCTTTTCATCCGTATTGGTGAACGCGATTCGGGGATTCGGAACTTTGTAGCAGCCACACAAACCAAGGATCCGATGGGGCACTATGTGAGAGAAACCAATATCTTCGAATTGCTACTTCGAGTCTGTTGGGCGTTAATCAAAGGTCCCTTCGGAAGGCTCTAGCGTGACTAAAGTGAGCGTATTTATAATGTAAGCCGCTCTGGAAGATACAAATGGTCTTCTCGAGAAGGGTTGCGAGGTTGCCTGAAGGATGTATGATGTAATCATTTCAGGGGCGGGACCTGCGGGGTCGATAACTGCATATACTTGTGCAAAAGCTGGACTCGATGTGCTACTTCTCGATAAGGCAACATTCCCACGGGAAATCCCTTGTGGTGGGGGGATTTCAGTTCGGTCAGAGAACGTGCTCCAATTAGCGGGAATAGAACTCCCTGCAGATCAAATTGAACAAGAACTGAGGGGTCTCCAATTTATGGGACCAGATCAAAAACCCTTTGTAATTCGCTCCTTAACGACTCTTGGTCATACAGTGAAACGAAGCCAGTTTGATCATTACTTAGTAAAACAAGCTATCAATGTTGGAACAAAATTTGTAGATTCTTGTACTCTACAACAGTTAGAAAATCATCAAAATCGAGTCACAGTTGAGACTGAGAAAGGAGTTTTCGAGTCGCACCTGTTGATAGGTGCTGATGGCGTAAGGAGTACTGTTGGACGTCTTTCAGGGCTTCGAAAACCCTTGAACCCAGATAGAGTTGGTATTGCTCTTGAAGTTGACGTTCCGATTTCACGAAAGCTTTGGAGTAATGTTCTTGATCCTTCAGTTGCAATGTTTTGGTTTCTCAACATTCCCTTTGGCTATTTCTGGGTGTTTCCACGTAAAGACAGTCTTTCATTAGGAATCGGAGGTATGGTCAAAAAAATTGAAAACGCCTCGAAGCAATTACATGGGCTTGCACGAATTTTTGCGAATCGCCATGATTTGCCTACATTTTCAATCCCTAAAATTCGTGGACGGATGTTACTAGCCTTGGAATATCCGGTGTTAGAAACGACCAAGCGGATACTCCTTGTGGGGGATGCAGCAGGTCTTATTGACATATTTACAGGTCAAGGAATTTGTTATGCCTTAGAAAGTGGATACATCGCTGCCAAAACAGCAATCAAAGCTGTGAAGAACAAGCGCTTCACAAAGCAGATGTTATCCGAATATACGCGGTTAGCACGGCGACGTTTTGGCGAAGAAATCAGAGTTAGTTGGACAGTGACCAATTTAGTCCACAAAAATCTCCATGGATTTTTCCAAGTAGCGCGTCGCCTAAAATGCATACGTCAGGTGTTATTTGATATTATTCTTGGAAAAACAGATTACTATCGGATTCACCGTAATCTGCTTGCATTTGTTAAACAACTTCTTGTGTTCGAGTTACAAAACCGATTGCCTTGTCAGTAAGTTGTATGTCCTCCTTTGGTTCGTTATACAGAACCGCAACTTCTTTAGGTTAGGTTTTCTAGCATTGAGCAGGTGAAAGGTACTGCGTCGTAGGAACCTTATTCTATTGGTGTGTCTTCTCTTTCTTAGTCTAGGCCTTTTCACTGGTGCGACACGTTCTACGGAGAGTAAACAGATTGGAGATCCTGTCGTTGTCTACCAACTATCTGGGCAAATCACAGGGGTTACAACCCTTGCCATCCAAGACCTTCTCACCTTGGCAAATGATGCAAATGCACGCTTGATTATCATTGAATTGAGTACAACGGGTGGAGAGTTAGGTGCTGTCAATCAGATTATGCAACTGTTTGCCACATCAACGATTCCTGTAATGGTATATGTGCCCCCAGCTTCGCAAGCCATCGGCGGTGGTACGTATCTACTAACGGCATCACATATTGCTGCAATGGGTTCTGCGGCACGTATAGGTTCATGTCAACCAATTTGGGGTATCTTTCCAGTTTCGGATCCAAATTATTTAGATTCCTTAGTCAATTTAATGACCTCTCATGCACACCTACATGAGCGGAATGAAACTACAGCTACTCGGTTTATCTCTGAAAATCTAAATCTAGGGCTTGTTGAAGCGCAGAACCTGGGCTCCGTTGAACTCGCAGGAGATTCCATTGGCGAGTTACTTTCCACTCTCGAGTCCTATACGCTTGTACAACGTGAGCAGCAATCAGATGATTTCACTTATCGAATCTTTCCTACATCACTTTTAGGTAGCATAAATTACACTCAAGTTATTCAAGACTTTGATGGAGTTACAGCTGTCAATCGCATCACTTATTCACCTAGTTTTACACTCAACATTTTAGCTTTCCTCGCTCACCCCGTAGTGAGCTATATTCTACTTCAAGTGGGGATTTGGGGATTCATCTTTGCGTTGAATGCTCCAGGTCATCTAGGTGAAATCGTTAGTACTGTATGCATCCTCCTCGCTCTTGTAGGGCTGGGTATCATCGGGATTTCAGTTGCAGGTATGGTAATGATGATTATGGGACTTGCACTGATTCTCATTGAAGCGAAGACCGATATCGGGTTTGCAGGATTATCAGGTGCGATTGGAGTAGCGTGTTTTGTTTTAGGAGGGATTTTCTATTTACCACCCAACCAATGGCTTATCCCCACCCAATTGATGTGGGTGTTCCAAGGCTCCTCAGCCGTCGTAGCATTAGTGTTTGCGGGATTATTCGGCTATGCCATCTACAAGGCAGCTCAAGCCCGTGGTCTACCCAGTGACTTCGATCCTAAAAAGATGCCAGGAACTATTGGCGTTGCAATAACGAATCTGAACCCAGAAGGGCAGATTCGAGCCTTTGGTGAAAACTGGACAGCCATTGCGGAGCAAGACGTTATCAAAGCCGGGGAATCGGTCGAAGTGGTCAAGCTCGATGGTATTCGATTGATCGTAAAACGTAGTGACGTTCCTTACGAAATCGAACCCGAAAAAACAGCTTAACCAGCACAAGCGTTATCAGTTTTTATGGCTCAAGCAATATTTACAAACACAAAACACATCAGAGTAGACTCACCTGAAGGGATGCACGTCATGGGATTACTTGGCTGTCATGTATCCATCGCTGGAGGCGTCCAAAACGCCCCAATCCGTGGTCATGAACTTGGGTGTGAAGCCATCCAAATCTTTACTCGCAACCCCAACCAGTGGAGGTCCAAGGCCTTAACCGAAGAACAAATCCAGGGGTTCAAAGCTGGCATCAAAATGTATAACATCCAGGCGGTAATGACCCATTCAAATTATTTAATCAACTTAGCCAGTGGCGATAAGAGCCTCCGAAAACGGTCTGAAAGAGCCTTTCTAACCGAGATGGATCGGAGTGAAGTCCTTGGAATTCCTTTTCTTGTATTCCATCCAGGATCCTTTCGAGAGTCTACGGAAAAAAAGGGAATACGACGTCTAGCGAGTAGTCTCCAACGATTACTCAATCAACGCTTAGAACAATCACTTATTCTTCTTATCGAGAATACCGCTGGGGCGGGTTCACTCTTAGGAGCTAGTTTTGAACAAATTGCGGAGATTCGTGAACGAATTAAAATGCCAAATCGTGTGAAAGTGTGTTTTGACACCTCACATGCTTTTGCAGCGGGATATGACTTGAGTTCACCAGACGGCTTTGAGGAAGTCATGGATCAATTTGATACTACTATTGGATTAGAGCAATTACAGGCGTTTCACCTCAACGACTCACTCACCCAACTTGGTAGTCATAGAGACCGTCATGAAAACATTGGACACGGACAGATTGGAACTGCTACCTTTGAACGGTTGATAAATGATCGACGATTTCAGTTTCACCCTATGACGCTGGAAACACCTGGGGGAGATGAATGGTTCCAGAAGAACCTTCAGTTGTTGTTCAAATTACGACTATGAAGGTCTTACAGGCTAATCGGATTCGGTCTCTTCTTCCATGAACGGTTCTTCGAGAGGTTCTCCCAATGCCTTAAGAGTCTGTGTTGCATGGAAACTAACAGCATTAGCAGGATCTTCAAGTACACCTCGCAGCTCAGAGGCTAGAGGTCGGGCTTTCTCACCAAGGAAACCAATGGCTCGGACAGCAAAAAGCCGGACTAAGGTGTTTTTGTCTCCTAGCATCCGAAGATAGGCTGTTGAGGCGGGTTCTGCTTTAGAACCCATATCCTCAAGGACCTGCAAAGCTTCATATTTGACGTAAATATCGCCCGCTTTACCAGCAGTCAGAAGTGATCGAAGCAAGGCTAAAGGATCGTACCCGATGCGATAAAGTGCATGGCTTACCTTGATCTGGATGATGGGGTGTTGGACATCAAGGGCTTCAATGAGGTCGGGAAACGCTTCTTCAGCCTTCTTTCCCATAAAACCAAGGTTCTCAGTGCATAAAAGCGCTAGAACTGCATTTCGATCACGTAACCCGCTTATCAGCAGTGGAACGGTATCCTTATCTTTTTGACCTAAGGAGATAAGCGAAATGAGCCCTGCGGTTTGAACACTTGGCATAGGATCTTCAAGAAGCGCTGAAACGCTTTTCACAACACTGGCATCTGCTTTTCGTCCACGATGTATGCGTCCGATAGCGAGGGCAGCGCAAATGCGGATATCATCACTCTCATGACTCAGCTGATCTACAAGAGCGGGAATCGCATCATAAGATTTTGGACCGATTCGTCCGAGTGCACAAATGACTTGGGCTCGAACACCCGGATCGGCATCATTGATACCGTCAATTAGTGTTGGTATCGCCTCTGCTGCACGAGGTCCTATGTGTCGAAAGATAGCTGCAGCCTTAAATCGAGGATCAGAATGTTCTTCACTAAAAAGCTGTGCTACATAGGGTACAACCTTGGGTCCACCAATCGCCAGCTGATTAGCCGCATCTCTGCTTTTGCGTTTTCGAAGCTGAATTGTCTGTATTAATTCAGCAATCTCAGCTTCAGCGAGTTCTGCTTCTGTAGGAATCGGTTCATCAGGCATGGCAATATAATCAACGGCAACAATCCAATGGTCAATGTCAGGAAACAGAAAGTCGATTCCGAGACTTGTTTTCACCCGATATCTGGCCGAAAACCGATACAGATAGACTTGGAGTACAAATCCGACTATGAAAGTCGCTGTCCCCGCGATGAGAATATACAACGCATAAGGTGGGACCAGATAAGCCATGAAGGCAATCATGAAACCGATACAGAGAATGTATCGCGAGAACCGTAGAGCAGGATGTATTTTAGGCTGATACATTGAAGGCAAAACCCCCGTGTAACGTGCAACGTCGCTGAATGCTCTATTTAATTGTAACCATTGTCACTGTCAGTGCAACTAGCTTGATTCGATGATATCCACAAGGATAATTCGGAACTCCAAGGTTTTACCAGCCATGGGATGGCTACCCTTTTTTCCGTAGGCCTGTTCTGGTGGAAGTGTCACGGTTTTCTCTTCACCTGGCTTCAATCCCACGATCGCATCATTAAATCCTTTAATTACTTGTCCTGCCCCCAACGTAACCTTGAGGGGCTTGTAGTCGCGACCTTTGTTGTAGATGCCTGCCCGAATGGCTTCCTTCTCTAAGGATGTGTCAAAAACCTTGCCACCAGGGAATTTCCCCACATAATGGACGCGTACAGTATCACCATTTTTTGCTTCAGACATTAAATGTCACTCCAAAGTAACAACCCTTTCGTTGAATACCTATTTGTGGGTTGTCAATGTCAAAAAAATCAAGACGAATTCGAGCTCTTTGGTAAAGTCACAATGAAAACCGTCCCCTGTTCGAAATCCCCTGGGACACGGTCTTTCACATCAACCCACCCTTCAAAGGCTTCACTTAGCGCTCGAACTACCGACAAACCAATGCCGGATCCAAATGCGCCATCCATATACCGATTGAATAATTGTTCTTTACGCTCAGGGGGTATCCCACGACCATAATCAATGATCTGCACCCGATAATAGTCTCGACCGTTATTCACGTGAGAGTTAATTTCGACATCCACACGATTTTCACCATCTGAATACTCAACGGCGTTTCGGATGAGATTCTGGAATAAATCAATAAGCAGTGGATTGGCATCAATGAAGCATTTACCCTCAGGTTCATTGATATGGTAAATGATGTTCTCGGCTCGGAGGGCTTTGAAGACTTGATCTGCGGCAAGATTAATGGTGGCAACGAGGTCCA
>JAEOSA010000329.1 GCA_016840595.1 Candidatus Hermodarchaeota archaeon
CTATACTGGGCAGAAGCTCCAAGGACACTGCGTATCATGGTTTTTGCATATTCTTTGTGACCTGGAGCATCAAAGATGGTAATAATTCGGTGGGCTTGATCAAGAATCCTTGCACGTTTAGCCTTGTCTAATGGCGCTTGCATGGGTATGAATTCGCCTTGCTTATCTATTGCTGCAAATGTGACGTGCAGATCAGCAGTTTGCCCTCGTCGCAGTTCTTGAGGATAGGTTAGGAGTACTGCTCTAGCTTGCCCACTTCCGTTGTCTAACTGGCATTGAATGAACACACCAGCTAAGGTCGTTTTTCCGCTGTTTACTCTACCAACTAGGTTGACCCCTAAGGTTTCAGGGACCATTGGGGTGATTTCTCGAGCAAGTGTAAAACTGACAACCATCCCTTTATCTGTGTTATAGAATGTTTGTTCAAGGATTTCGATTCCCGCTTCTTTACAGAGCAAACTGAGGGCTTCTTCACTGGTTTCGACTTCTTCTTGAGTAAGCCCATAGATTTCCCATTTCTTGCCGTGGATATCTTCAATCCCAACAACGAAACGACCTTCCCCTTCACTAGTTATCAATTTCAGTTGAGCAATCAATTTTCCTTTACGATCGCCCTTCACATCACGCTCGGTTAGAACTCGTTTGAATTCGGTGTTTCGCGTTTCCCCACCGTCTAGAATTTGGTTAAGGTTGAAATCTATTGGCACTCAGGTTCCACACACATTCAGTTTCTTACAACAACATAGAAAGTATGTGTGAATATCAGCCTTTTGTTTTGGTATTTTCAGTTGGGAGTAGTGACCAACCTTGGTCGTCTAAATATTTTATTATAGGTTCTAGAGTCGGAAATACCGCAATTGCTCCCTCTTCATGAAGTTCCTTTTCTGTTCGCACCTTTGATAGTCTAGCAATACACGGAATGCGTAGCTTTTTTGCTGTCATGATGTCAATCGTCGAATCACCGATAAAGATGGTTTGGCTGGATGTTACTCCGAAGTGTTTGAGTATGAGTTCTAATCCTTCTGTCGAGGGTTTCATGTGTGGTGCTTCATCTCGACTGACGAGGAGGTCGACGAGTGTATCTATTTTAAATTTCGCTAAAAGAAAATCTGCTACTTCGCGATTATCATTTGTAAGAATAGCAACGTTAACACCACGATTACGCAATTCCTGGAGTGTTTCTCTTGCACCAAGTACTAGTTGAGCTTTTCTTGCCCCTTCCCATTCAATCTCAACGGCGACGGCATAAACTTTGTCTCGGAGCTCACTAATCTCGACTGGTGAGTTGCCCTGGCTTTGTGCATAAGCAAATGCACTTCGAAGAAGATCTTGAGTGCTGTTCATAGGAAGGACTTCGAGAGGAAATCCATTAGAAATGAGTAGATCTCGAATTGCCTGACGCATAGCGTGAAAATTAATTTCTGCAGTCACGAGTGTTCCATCTAAGTCGAAAACGACTAGCTGAAGAACCATACTGTGTGCTCCCGTTGATTCTCACATCTAGGGGTAATTGTTTCTACAGGTCAGTGAAGCTTTTGACAGTTTTACTGTCCAAGCCCTTGACTACTGCTACTAGAAGGTCTATAGTTTTTTCAATGTCATCAAGGTTGAGGATTCCCACATGACTGTGGATGTGTCGTGTTGGAACTCCAATCACTAGGCTCGGGCAGCCTGCACGATCTATGTGAATGACCCCGGCATCAGTTCCCCCGCCGTACATCTGACTGAGTTGATAAGGAATTTTTGCCTTCTTTGCAGTTTTCATTACAAAGTTGAGTAAGGGTTGGTTGGGAATCATTGAACGATCCATTGTAGAGATTGCAGGTCCTTTACCCAGTTTTGCTGCCGCTTCTTCAGGTTTAATTCCAGGCATATCACCCGC
>JAEOSA010000096.1 GCA_016840595.1 Candidatus Hermodarchaeota archaeon
CCCATCTCGCATCTCCTCATATATTGATGGGCGATTCGCATCTGGTAAGTACCATAAGCGTCCTTGAGTGGCTTCGTATGGGAAATTCCCAAAGACATACCGGGCTGCTTCCTGACTGATATCTGCGATAATCCGTTTCATCTCCTGATCATCTCGAATGACCACATACCGCCACATCTGCATATTTTCAGGTGATGGAGCATATCGAGCTGCATCCAGTATCAATTCTAAATCCTCATCTGGCAGTCGTTCACCGGTCATGCGGCGAATGCTTCGGCGCATTCGAATCAATTCGACCAATTGATTCGTTGCCATTGACTTACCTCGCGATTCAACTTTCTCTGATGCAGTTGATTTTGCCTTCGATTCAGTCATCATTGATCACTCTCTAGTTCTTCTACTCGGATAAGGTGCTTCTGCTATTAAACGGTAGCTCCGCTCACAAGAGTGACAATTCCGTACAAAGTGAAAGAGGACTAGGCTGCACTAAATCGTACGGATATGCATAACCAAATCTTCAAGTTTCGCTATTACTGTCGCAACGGTGTCGGGAGGTAGATCTGAAGGACTGGATTTCAACAGAGCAATTAATTCTTTGAACACGCCAGCAGCTTTCGCACGGCTGCTTAGATTATTCATCGCGGTGTCTCGAGCCTGTTCGATTAAGGGCTTCAGGTATTCGCGTTGCACACGTTGTCGACCTTTCAAATCGTTGATGGTGTTCTCCAGTGCCTCAATCACAGTGGCAACTCGCGTGTCAGGGACATCAGAGGGTCGCCGTGGCGCTGGTGCAGCGGCTGGGGCAGGAGTTGATGCTGGTGCAGGTGCGGGGGCTGGTGCTGGGGCAGGGGTTGGAGCGGGAGCAGGTGCGGGGGCTGGTGCTGGGGCAGGAGCTGCAGTCTTAATCTGAGGTAACACCTGCTTTGTGATAGCTGTTTGTATTGTTTTTTCAATCGTTTCTGCCATCTTTGCTTGCATTGGGGCTAGCCCATCGGTAACGGCTTTGCCAGTAGCTGTCATAATATTGCCAATGGCTTTATCTAACGCATCAATACGTTTTTCAAGAGCCTTAAGCTGTACTCCGTGTTCCTTCTGCACTTTGTATACTTGGGAAATGTATCCGATAATGTTTTTGAGTTCTTTATCTATTCCACCCTTAGCAGCAGCGGGTTGAGCCGCTTTCGTATCTTTGGACATAATAGTTGCATCTCCTGAAACTCTACACTAACAGTAATTGGCAAGGGGAAGTAAAATCCTTCCGCTATCACCCAGTCCGATGGATGTCAAATAAAGGTTTAGTTACTTTTATGGAAAAAATCAGTCGAATATCATTCAGACTGTGAAACCTCGACATTGACGGGGATTCCTTGGCGAACCGATGTTGTTACAATACAATAATTTTCAAAAATCTCCACACACCGCTGGAATCGCTTTGGATTCTCTTCAGCAGTCTTAATCAGAATCTTTACATCGACGTGGTGAACACGCCATCGCCCCTCCTCATTCCGAGTTGTTGTTGGCGTCACTTCTGCCCGGAGAGAGTCAACTACTAACTTACTTCGTTGCAGGCAAAACATCAAACTAGCTGACAAACAGTTCCCAATTGCCGCCGCTAGCACCCGTGTAGCGTTGGGTCCTTTGTCTTGTCCAAGCGGTGAGGGCTCATCCAATGTCAATTCCGGGAATTCAGGTTTATCAAACTGGACGCGAAATTCGAAATCATCCACACGTTCAACAATTATCGAGTAACTGTGTGTCTCGTCTTTTTTTGGCAATGACAATCACCACTGGGGCTATGATTCGCTCTTCCTATTTATCGGCATTGGAAATCTATGCCGTGGACTATAAAATCTGATTCCAATGAATGGTGTTCCCACTATTGAAATAGTCCCGTTTCACTAGACACGAAGATTCCTATTTTCCTTTTTTCGCTAGATACTCTTCTTGAAGAATTCGCCGTAGTGTCTTACCCACCATACTCTTGGGGAGCTCGTCACGAAACTCGATATACTCAGGGCGTTTATAGTACGCAAGCTTGTCTTTGGTGTACTCTTTGATTTCTTCCGCAGTTGCAGTTTCGCCTTCCTTCAAGACGACGAAGGCTAAGACCGTTTCTCCGCGGGCTTCATCTGGAATGCCAACGACTGCTGCATCGGCAATCTTCGGATGTTCAAAGAGTACTTCTTCGACGGTCCTTGGGTACACTTTGAAGCCTGCTCGGTCTATCATTTGTTTGGCTCGGTCTACGATGTAGAAGTAGCCGTCTTCATCCATTTTGGCGATGTCGCCAGTGTGGAGCCAGCCATCTGTGAGTTGTTCTGCTGTTTCCTCAGGTTTATTCCAGTATCCTTTCATTATCTGTGGACCCTTGATAACTAGTTCGCCTTCTTGTCCCGGTGGCAAATCTTCGCCTGAATCGAGATCAATGATTTTCGCTAGTGTACTTGGCATTGGTAAACCAACTGAACCTTCGCGTTTCTTGTCGAAAGGTGGTTTCTCTTGGATTGGGTTGCTGTGGGTGACAGGGCTAGCTTCGGTGAGACCATATCCTTCCACAATATTAGCACTGGCAATATCTTCAAAGGCTTTAGCAACAGCCATCGGAAGTGGCGCCGCACCTGAAAGACAGGCGGTGACTGAGCTGAGATCGTATTGGTCGAGGTCATCTCGTTGGAGAAGTGACGCATATAGCGTAGGCACGCCTGGGAAGAAGGAAATCTTGTAGCGTGGTATATCGCGTAAAATTTGGTCAAGATCTGGGCGTGGGTGGAGTACAAGTTTACCTCCGAGAATGACAGTATTCAGCAAACAGACAGTAAGTCCAAAGGAGTGGAAGAACGGTAAGACCGCCAGTGTTGCCTCACCAGTACCGCGCTTTGCAAATGGAATCCAGTTTCGACATTGATGGGCATTAGCTACAAGGTTATAATGTGTAAGGATTGCCCCTTTTGGAGTGCCCGTAGTTCCACCAGTATAAAGAAGAACAGCTGGTGTATCCTTCGGCTTCACTTTGACTTTAGGTGGTTTGGCTCCTGCTTTTTCGAGTAATTCACCCCACAAATGATATCCTTTCACATCTGGGGGAGTGAAACTGACTTGCATCCCTGGAAACGCATCAGCCATCGTCGTGACGATTGTATGTTCAACTTTTGTGTTGTCACGAATTTTCGCATAGTTATCATGCATAATGTCAATAAGGATGATGGCTTTTGCACCGGCATCATTAAGCTGGAACAGGATTTCGGGGGCCTGGTAGAGGGGATTGATTAGGGTGAGAATGGCCCCAGCTTTAAGAGCTCCAAAGAATGCAGTAAGGAATTGAGGCATGTTTCCTAACATGAGGCCAACAACATCGCCTTGTTTAATACCTAACTTGTTCAACGCATTCGCCAGGCGGTCGGATTCTTCATTGACTTGTTTGTAAGTTCTTTCTTGTCCGAGAAAAATGCAGGCAGCAACTTCAGGAAAATCTTTAGCCGTGTCTTCAAGAAGTTGGTGGAGGGGGATTTCAGGGAAATCAATGGTTTCGGGGACGTTGGGTTCGTAAAATTTCAGCCATGGTTTTTCCATTGGGTGTTAACCTCCCAATTCGTATCGCCCTATAATGTATAGAAGATAAGGAAAAGGCTTGTCATTGTCTTTGGAAAACTAACAACTCTGGTTGATTTGAGTTAGAATCTCTCTCAGAGAATCCAGAATATTAGCCATGTATAGCTGATGATAATCGCAATAAAAGCGATTAACCAAAGCACCATATTGCCATAAACCTTCAGGTTACTTGCAAAATAGAATCGTATGTAAACATCACTATAATCATCATCAAAACGGAAACCAAATCGATAAATTCGGAGTAAATCACCATTTTGAAGATTCTTTGGGATTGGAATATCTACTCTATTGAAGAATTTCGTTTTTCCATAATAGTTGAGGGGATAAAAGAGCAGTAATTCCCCTTTTTTCCCACGCATGTTACGACGGATAGGTTGAGTAATTTCAACATCCATTTTCGTAGCATGTCGACTTGTTCCAAGTTGATAAGACAGCTGTCCTAGAGCTATGTTATAGAGCTTTTTCTCCTGATATGGGTGCCCGTCGGGGAATAAGAAGGCTTTTTCTCGAAGAATGTAGGAAAACCCGAGAAGCCAAAGAAGAAAAAGAAACAAGAGTGGAAAGACAATAAGAGCAAATTCAATGTAGAACAATAACCCTCCAAATAGGTTTCCTGTGAACCAAAGACCAATCACTGCTGCAATGGCATTCAAAATAAGTCCCACATAGAAGGTCTTCGTCAGCATTTTGATCAAATAGCCGTACCTAATCCAAAAATTGCCATACGGTATTCCTAGGGCTGCATATGTACTGAGAGGTGGAATGCGTTTGACTGTTGGTTCCTGATATTCTTCGATTGAATCCACCAACCAAAGTTTGTTGGTACTCCCTGTCTCGACCGCCACAACTACGGCTTTGACTATATCTATAAGTTTTCCACTCTGAGCTTATTCATAATGGGATTCCGAAAAATGTCGCGAGATAAAGGATTAATGGACCGAAGATGAAGAACAGAAACCAAATCACAAGCAGGGCTCCAATCCCGAACCACAAAATCGTCAGAGCACGATAACGAAACAGGCTGATGAAATGCACTCGGAAATACACATCACTAACATCACTGTTAAAACGGAGGCCAAGTCGATGGATGCGGAGTAATCCATCATCTTCAAGATCGATAGGGGACGGGATATAGAAATGGTTCATAAACTCGGATGTCCCATAGTAGCTAAGGGGATATGTTAGAAATAGCCCCATTCGTTTGCCTTTCCAGGAACTGGGAACCTGATGGCTAATTTCAAGGTCCATGCGGGTTTGGTGCTTGGCTGGACCCCGTTGACACATCATGGAACCTGGTCTAACGTTCCAGAGCTCCTTGTCCTGATAGGGGTGGCCCTCTGGGAAGAGGTGTGCCTTTTCTCGAAATATGTACGAATTCAAGAGTAGCCATAAGATGAAGATGAAGAAGAAGGGAACCAGGAGGAGGAAGGCTAAAATCAAATACATTAAGCTACGAGTCACATTGACAGGATTAACAAACTGAATGGCGGAGAAAATGAAAGTTAGTATTAACCCTATGGCAAGGTACTTAGAAAATGCTTTGGTCAAATATCCCATTCTAACCCAGAAATTTGCGAACGGGAGGCTGAGATGTTTATATGTGCTGAAAGGTTCAATATCTTCGCTTTTTGCTTTCGCCTTTTTTGGATAAGTATCATCCAGGATTGATTCCAAATCACTTGGGACGATTCTGGGCTGGTCGATTGGTGGAAGCTTTCTCTGATAACGCACGCGAACATTCGAGTCAAGGTAGGCACCAATAAGTAGTACTGCTGAACCAACGACCACCATGACAAGCATGAAGAAAAGACCGATGTAAAGAATTAACATCAATCCAGATATTACCAAAATTGTCCCTACGACCATAATTGTAATACCTAAATGATCTCGGAGTGTTTGTCTATACTCGTCCTGCGACCTCCTTCCTTGAAATTGCTGGGGTTTATACGTCGTAAGCATCGATCCAATGAATATCAATACCATTCCAGGAATTAATGTTACAATTGTCAATAAAAGAATTCTTAAATAAATAAACATAAATGTAAATAAATCCAAAATTACCCCAATGACAATAAGGAAATAACCCAATGGTTTCCAGCGTGTGCTTCGATTCATGGTTCACCCACAATGCTGACATTTATCGATGATTCCCTTTCGTGCCTCCGTTTGTAGAGGGTTGACTTATCCTATAAATTTTCCAGATTGGACTGGTAATTGAAATTTACAATTTTCTCCTATGTTTATCCCATTTTACGAACAAGTATTGTGGAATTACATGAGATTGCACCCGAATTTCAACTATCAACGGTCTAGGTAAAGGGTTTTAAGCCAATATACATATTCAGGGAGTGAGGTTATGACAGCGGGAGGTCATCGGAGGATTCAATTAGCCGGGGCTTTCCGTCATCAGTCCTGATTATAATGGCTTTTCAGGAATACGATTAAAATGAACCGCTTTCCATTTACCAAATGGTGTGGAATTAGCCTAATTCTTTTACTTTCTTTCTCGTTTGTTTTTCCCCTACTAATTCCACCGTCGTTTTCACGGTCGAATACGGCTAGTGCAAAAATAGGGCCTATTGGGTCTTTTGCCACTAATCTGGTTGTTCCTCAACCGGCTAGCCCAAAATATCTGATTATTTCACCCAATAACACTTGGGTCGAATCTTTCGCCTTGTGGAAGGATTTGAAAGGTGTACCCACCCAAGTGACAAATATCTCGGCAATCCAAACCCAATATCCTCTTAGTCCCACAATCCGTGATACTGCCGAACAAATCTGGAATTACATTCATGGTGTGTATACGAGCGTTTCACCATCTACACTCCAGTGGGTTCTGCTTATCGGAGATAATACCACGCTCCCCTCACGTTATGTATATCTCCCTGACACAACAGAGTGGACAAATCTCAGTCCCACCCTTAAACCCACCGACTTCTACTACTCCGTGATGGACGACTCCAACTGGGATGATGACAACGATGGACGCTGGGGTGAATGCAACACCTTCAATGTGGGTGGACCCACTACTGATGAAATTGGGGACTGGATCCCTGATGTCTATGTAGGTCGGATTCCCTTCAATGACCAAACGATCGTGACCAATATACTCAACAAAACAATTACCTATTCTCGTAATCCGACGAGTTATTCTTCCACGGGTTGGGACACCTTCCTGTTAGCTGGCGCTTTAAGCAACTATGATGAAGAAGTCTCAGGCTGGTATGATGGGGACTATACGGACGAAGCAGAACTAAGTGACTATATCAACGACAATATCATTCCAAATTATTACAATAAGTTCCGCTTCTATGAAGACCGCTTCTTTGTTTGGAACTACTCTACCCCCAATTCCTTTGAAAAACTAAACAACACAGCAGTCTTTCAAGGATTAAACGCCTACTCACCAGCTCTCGTTAATCTGGCAGGACATGGCAGTCCAACTGATATGCAGCGAAAATACGACTCTAGTGGTCTACCCTATGCTACATACTTCAACCGCGCTTCTCCTGCTTGGAATGTCAACGTTACTGGAATCGCTATTGGTGATCCCGATAACGATAACTTCAACGAAATCGTGTATACGCATAATGCTGGTACTCCCGCTAGTGCTCTAAACGGGACCATCTGGATGGCA
>JAEOSA010000097.1 GCA_016840595.1 Candidatus Hermodarchaeota archaeon
CTTGCAACGTATGCACAAAATGATATCCATTATATGCTGGATCACTTCCTCCGGATTCAAAAATGGGGACATGAAGCCACGAAGCACCCCCCAACCACGAATCACAAGTGAAATTAAAATCATGGGACCCAAATTCATGTGCATCCCAAAGGTTTGTGTTAAAATAAAAGAATTCATCTTGAAGAACAGCAAGTTGTCCTAAACAACTCGAATCAGTCAGCGATAAAAAAAGGGTTCCTGAACAAAAGAGAAGAAAAAGACAACACATCCCAATCCGATTTACCAACCCTCTTGTCATACTAACCAAACCCACACATCTTTCTCAAAATCAAGAATTTAAATTAACTCTTCATGGCAACCAACAAATATTCAGCACATCCGACATAAATCTGAACTAGTTGCGATTTCAACAAATAAAACACAAAAAAATCCTGCGCCTGCCAGCCTATAAAATTGAAAACGGCTCTTAATAATAGGGATTGGTGATTGCTTGGGAGAAGACAATGACCTGTTCCAGCGATCAATAGCTGCTTTCGCCGGAGGCTATCCTGAACGGGCGAAAAAACGAATTTTAAAACTCCTCAAAAAAGATCAAAACAACCTTGAACTCCTTACGCTTCTCACCACCATCGAACAACAATACAACTCCCCCCAAAACGCTCTCACTACAGCCCAACGCATCGCCCAACTCGACCCCAACAATCCCCAACATTGGAACAATCTTGGCAACCTCCACATCGCCCTCAGACAATGGCAAAAAGCCGAACAATGCTACGCAACGGCTGCCACACTCGATAATGCTCCACCGACCATCTTTTTGAATCATGCACGGGTGCTCATCGAACTGAACAGACCTCAGGCAGCATTCCTTCAACTGAAACACGCTCTCAAAAAATCTCTTCCTGGCGAACTAGAAAACAACATCCAAAAGGACCCAGAATTTGTCAAACTCCGTCCACTCCTGGCAAAGCTTGATTAAATTCATTCATTATCGCTGTTTGTGTTAACCCTTCATCCCCATATTTTCTTACGCGACTAGCTCAAGTTTAACTTATATTGTGCCTTCACTACTCAAGTAGAATATAACGCTAGTTTGCTTCTCCAACATGAAAACACCTGTTGGAGGTGAGTCAACATGGAGTTATGGCTGCTGATTCTACTCATCTTCCTCTTGACCGTGTTACTGATTGTTACACGTATGGTCCACCATACAGTAGCCGCCTTGATGGGGGCCGTGTTGGCTTCAATCGCACTAATTATCAACGGTATTCCAGGGGAAGACGTATTGGCCATGGTGCGTTTAGAACCAATTCTTGTTATCACCGGAATGACCGTAGTGGCTGAAGTCATGCAAGGCGCAGGAGTATTTCAGTTCATCGCAGTCCATGTCATCCGGTTGACTCGGGGTAACCCCCAAAAGCTGTTCGTTTTATTTTGCGTACTTACAGCAAGCTTATCGACGGTCCTCATGAACACAGTCGTTATAGTGATAATGGCATACCTGACCATTCTAACATGCCAAGCCCTCAAACTATCCCCCCATAAGTTCCTGTTGGGAGAGCTGCTAGTCGTAGGTGTTGGCGGCGCCTTCACCTTAATCGGCACTTCGTCTAATGTCATTGTAGCAGATTACGCTGGATTCGATTTTGCCTACTACATCATACGATTCGGACTACTAGCCCTGATCGTGTTTACCGCAACCTTACTCGCCGGGTTTTTGATATTTCGTCGCCAATTGAAAACATATGATGCCGAAGCATTTGAACAAGTCATGGATTTTGATCCCTGGACGATGGTTCCCAATCGACGGTTGTTTTGGGTATACTCAGGACTCTTTGTCCTACTTATCATAGCATTTGCTTTATTTCCCCAAGCCTACGTTGTTGCCCTAGCAGGAATGATGGTGTTCATGATTGCAAGTCAAGCCGATCCCCGGACAAGCCTCCGTGACATAGAATGGGACATCATCTTCTTCACAGGCGGGCTTTTCATTCTTGCTGGGGCCCTACAACTTGTTGGGGTTCTCACAGTGCTATCACAAGTAATCCTGCAGGCAAGCGGAGGTCAACTGATACCAACGTCATTAATGATGCTGTGGGCAACATGGCTAGGAACTTTAATTATTGGAGCCTCACCCATGGCCACTACCTTCGCCCCACTGGTTTCCGAAATGGCAGTCACAATGGGTTGGACGGCAGGTTTACAAGATCCCCTGTTCTGGGCTGTGGGGTTTGGGTCAGCCCTTGGCGGAATCGCCACGCCCTTCGGTGCCGTACCGCTACTCGTGTTTTCGATGTTAAGTTTCAAGGACTCGAAGTTCTCCTACCGATCCTTTCTCATTATTGCACTGCTGATAAATATCCTCATGATTGGATTATGCTCCTGTTATATTCTGCTCCTCGCTCCTCCTGTATGAGAACAAAGGATCAAAAGGTAATATATGGGAAAAGCTTTAAGCCGCTAGAAGCTTCTCAGCGTCTGTTAGCAAATAGGATTAAATTTCTTTTTTTAGAAGAAATGTAACTTATCGTGCTAAACCCCGCTTTTCCCCAACAAGACAATCAGGGGAATAGCACGGTTGCGTGACACAACCACCCTTCCTCGGAAGACAACCAGATCTCCAGCTAGATTACACGTGTCTGTAAGTAATCTGCTCCATTGGACACGCCATCCCCCAACTGGCTCAACGGATGGCACACCCCAACCGAAGCGAATCGAGGTGAACACTATGGAAAAAGGAACCATCAAATGGTTTAACTCTGAATCAAATTACGGTTTCATCGCACGTGATAATGGTGATGTCGACGTTTGGGTTCATGGTGACGAAGTTGAAGGCGGCAAAACACTCGCAAAAGGCGACAATGTCACTTTCGAACTTAAAGAAGCCGAAGGTCGACCCAAAGCCCACAAGGTCAAACTCGCATAAAACACATCTTTACTCCACCCCCTCTTTTCTGAGAATATTTCACTAATCCACGGTAGTCAAGAAACCTCAGATAAATTCACTCCACAAACTCTCATTTTCAATATTTTTTCTAATTCTAAATGTGGAAGAACATCGTAAGAAGTTCTACGAGGAGAACGTGCATCAACGCCACAATGAGAATCTCCACGATAGTAACAATATCAATCAACCACGTTTTTTTCCGTTCAATTCGCGCCTCCTCTAACAACAAAAGCATCCGCTGAGACGACTTTTGTTCTTGGTCAATCAGATCACTCAACAGTTCTTGGCGAATCCTACTAAGTTGAGTGCTTCGCGCCCGAGAAAAAAGAACGTGAAAGTAATAATGAGGAAATACCAGCGTCGGAACGACAATTAGTAATATTGAACCATAGAGAAAGATGGGCGGTGCTGCAGAGTAAGTAAAGATAGCCAAAATCGCATAGATCCCTGTAACTAACAAGGCTAAAGTGATTAAGTTTCTAATCCCACTGAATGGTTCCATCCAATCTGAGAGCATTTGATCTTGAGAAAAGGCGGTGTTAGTGCAGATTTCTCTATACGCAAGCGTCAACCCGAATGGAATCATATACATGAAAATTCCTCCAAAAACATTCGAGGGAAATGCGGCTATTTGATAAAAAATTGTGACCAGAAGGAATTGATCATACGCACCATAAAAATCCCAAATGGCCGCGACAGCAGGATTGACAAAATCGAGTAAGTTCACTCCAATCCAGAACACTGCAGGAACCCATTGCACCCAATGCGTGAGACGATGTTCTGCGCGATTTCTCAACCTTTCAAACGCTTCTTCAGAACTGACCAGAGGCTTAATTTTATCGAGCGCTTCCATGAACTTTCGATATACGAACACAACGAATATCCCGGACATTGCTCCGATTACCGCAAGAAACACCCAGTTTGAATGAGCCAAATAGCGATCCAGATTACCTGTGCCAATCATAACTGGAATTCCCAATAAATACAAGACCACAGCAATCAATCCAAAAAAGACAGGATACGGAATCCTCACTTTACGAACAAGTGTGTCTAACCAGAAACCCAAATTCAAACCTCCACCCTTCTATTTCCCTAAAGATAGCGAAATATCTTTCTTGACAGAGCAACTCTCACACAGCTTTCAAACCCAAAATCAACATGGTCTACATTGGTTAGGAATAACGACCACTTTTGTTGAAAGTATCACTCAAATTTTTCTGTGCTGCCCTGCCTTTTCTTCTTCAAGATGACATCGTAAAGCGCTTCAAGGGTTTTGGGAGGAATGTGTTCTTCTCCCTTTTGCTGCAGAGTAATCGCTGCAGATGGACAATTAACAGCACATACACCACAACCGATACACCGGTCAGGATTCAACTGTGATTTTTCCTCAACGAGTGTAATCGCATCCATTTGACATTTGTCTATACACGTTCCACAACCAGTACACAATTCGGGATTAATCTCAACATAGTAATTTGAGGAATGATATCTCACAGGGTGTCGGGACATTTTCGTTCCCAACAGTAAGGCACAACAACAACCACAGCAGCTGCAAATGTATTCTACGGCTTGGCTGTTACTTGGCTGAAGGATTAGTCCATCCTCCGCATTTTGCTCAATAATCCCCATAAGCTCCTCCTTCGAAACCTGGCGCCCCCACCCCTCATCAATATACAATTGCGCAAACTCTCCAAACCCTAAACACGTCTCCCGCCTAGAAGTTGCCCGACAAGGATTACCAAGGAGATCCTGCGCTTGTCGACACACACAATCCGCCACTGCAAAAGGACCCTCGGCTGCATCAACGAGTTTCTTCACATGATCATAGTTTGCGACCAAATGTTCAGGAGTGAAACTCTGCTCAACAGGAATCGTACGCAACTGTGGAATCTGTGTGCTAAATGTTTCCCCACCGTACGCCTCCAAACTGAACTGCACAATATCAAAAAACAACTCCCTCGTAAGCTTGTTTACTTGGAACTCGTAAATTCCAATCATCCATTGAATACTACTATAGAATTTCATGTCCACTTCCCGTTTGAAATGAAGCAGCCCCTTACTCACCATCCCATCTAAAATCTGCTCCAACCGCTCTTTTGCATTCCCCGACATCCCAAGCCGATCCGCAATACTGTCAAGACTTTCCGAAGCCTTCGGAGAAAATGGTATTTGTACAGCAATCTTTGCTTCCTCAGGGCTGAAAAGCTGCTTTAAAATTCGAATCTCCACACCCGAAGCGGTTTCAGGGAAACCAACCGGCATACTATCCAAGTGCCTCTGTAATTCACGATACACTGTATCGTCAGACATAATCCTACCCCGTATTATTCATTTTTAATTAACATTAGCCTTCAACACACAATTGATCGGAGGGGGGATTTTGTCAACGAATTAACTTATAGGTGGGAATCCCAAAGTTTATAAGATAGTAATTCAAACAAGTTTGTAGTTCAAACTAGTTTGATATTAGAATAACAAGATGAATAGAAATGTCAACATCAAAAGAATTAGACGCAATCGCTCTCAAAGTCCAACAGGCCTATTATGAAGATGGATTGGCCGACCTATTCATGGGCGTCATTTTCCTAGGCTTAGCATCTGTTTTCACCCTGCTGGCACACAACGTCACATTCTTGGTATTTATGATAATCTTGTTAAATCCGTTGATTTATAGCCACCTTATCGAAGTAGCAAAACGCCGGTGGGTCTATCCCCGTGTGGGATATGTAAAACCCAAGCCTCTTGAAGAGATGAGTACACGAGGAGTGCTTCTCATCTTAGTCCTCGTAGCGAGTATAGTGCTTCTCCCTCCGGTGGTCCTTTTCATCATCTCCGGTTACGCTGGACTGTTCTTCTGGTTGATCTGGGTTGCACCCGTCGGGTTTGGCTTGGCAATCGCCATCGGACCCTTTTTCCTCGCTCGTAGATATCACCTCGCCCGATACTATCTCTTCGCCCTCCTCATCCCTGTTATCGGAGTTATCGTTCCCTGGTTGAACCTCACTGTTCCTAACGCCTATGCGGCGTTTTTCACCACTTTTGCCATCCAAACCGCCATCATCGGTCTCCTCGCCCTCTTTTCCGGTACGGTGCTCTTTCTCCAATTTTTACATCGCTATCCCGTTGAACCCACAGACCCCGCTGAAGGTGAAAATCCACATGCCCTCGCCTGAAGCCCCAATAGCTCCTTCCAACATTGACGACGACCTTGATCCCATTGTTCATTCGCCGGCACGACTCAAAATCCTTACAGTCCTCAAAGAAGTCGAGAGCGCGGATTTCCTCTTCATACTGCGCCAAACTGGCCTCACGCGCGGTAACCTTTCTTCCCATCTCAATAAACTTGAAACCACTGGTTATGTAACGATTACCAAAGAATTCGTTGACAAAATCCCCCACACGCTCATCCAACTCACCGAGGAAGGAATAAGCGCTTTAGAAACCTACCGCCAGCAAATGATACAGAAACTCGAACGTTTAAAATAATAGTTTGAGTCAGATAACGATCCGCAAAACATCTGGGTACCTCCCCTCAATCAATGAATCACTCCAATAAAGAGTCACTTTTTAGTGCTCTAATTAGCATCTTGTTAGCTTTTAATGTTACAAGGGGACTTTACGATTTGCGACGACGGGTTCTTGGTTTTTTACGACGTCGACGACGAACAAGAACGATAACTATCACAATGACAATTACGACCAGGACACCCAAGAGCAGGAAAAGAAGCTCGGGGGGAAGCGTGGGCATCAGTCCGGGGGCGTTAACCCGAATCAGCCAAAAGTCCTCCATACCTGCACCGAAACTATACGTACCACCTAGGATGGCGAAGCCGCCGGTACTCACACCAACCATCGAATAGCTCCAATCTATCTCAGAGCCTCCATAAGTCTGGTTCAACAGCAGGTTACCCTCCGAATCTGTTAATAAATACCACACATCATAATTCCCTGCTCCAAAACTTCCCGTATCACCCGTGATGGCAAAGCCTCCACCACTCAGCTCCAGGACAGTCCTACCCCTATCACCCATGAGACCTCCATAGGTGCGATTCCAGAGCAGGTCTCCATTTGTGTTTGTGCGTAATAACCATACATCTGATGCTCCGGCACCAAAACTATTAGTATCTCCTGTGATGGCGAAGCCGCCGGTACTCACCTCAATAACCGAATGACCATACTCATTATTAGGACCTCCGTAAGTGCGACTCCATAGGAGGTTGCCGGTAGCATCCATCCGCACCAACAATATATCTGCTAAACCCGCACCGAAGCTAGT
>JAEOSA010000330.1 GCA_016840595.1 Candidatus Hermodarchaeota archaeon
AGAATAGGCGAATCGGCTCCGGCACAGTGGTCATTCTAGTTGTTACCATTCTAGCAACGGGTGCTGTCATTTCAGCTCGTAGGGCCAAAATTTTTCCGTCGAAATCTTGGAATTTGAACGTGCTGTCGACGAGTTCTGGTCCAACTCCTGTGGATAGGGCTTCGACGAATTCGATGGTGGGGGAGCGGACTTCCTGATACCCCCAGAATTCAAAAATCTCTCTTAGTTCATTTTCGATGTAGCGATAGCGTTCAACTTCTTCTGGTAGGTAGTCTCTTGTTCCTTTCGGGGTGTGTAATTTTGTGAACATCATACCTCCGGTTCATTGCTTTGCCTCCGTGGGTAATTAGTGGGTTAGAACCCATACTCAACACACCTTATATAAAGGTTTCTGAAGAAGATTAGTGGAGACCTGAGAACATGCGGATGTCCGAGATCGTTCGAATAGATTCTAGGGGGAGGGTAACTATGCCGTCCTCTATTCGTGACGCCGTAGGGCTTTCTGAAGGCATGTGTGTTATGCTAATAGCCCACCTAGATAAGAAAGAAGTGCGGATTGTCCCCTTCGCCGACCCAGAAGCAAAGCTGATTGAATTCCACGTCACATTTGCAGATGTCCCTGGCGCCCTTGCAAAAACAGCAGATATCCTAGCAAAACAGGGAGTCGATTTGTTGTCTAGTGAATCCCGAACTCTCCGAAGAGGAGAATCGGCGGAATGGATTATCATAGCCGACATTTCTAAATGCAAATGTGAACTGGAAAAGCTTGAGCGGAAAGTTGTTGAGGAGGGGGCTGCAAAAGAAGCAAAGCTGAGAAGCTTTAGATAATTTGCATTCATGCAGATTTGATAGGGAACGTTCGGACTTGTCATGCAAGCAAAAGACTCAACAGAGTCCTTATGAAAGGAAGAAAAAAGAGGAGTTGCACGGTGGCGATATCGCCAACGGTCACATGAACAAACAACCAAACAGCCAGTTAAACACGGTATGTTAAAGATGTAGCTACCATTGTTTATCATTATTGAAGGGTGAAGGTGAAGTCAATGTTCACCAAGAATTGTATATTGTATCAAACAATAAGTATAAATAGATGTATGCTTCACTTTGGCTCTGCTAAAAACAGGAGTGATGAAGCGTGAAAGCAGCCATCAAAAAAACGGATCTCAAACTCTTGTTCGAGTTTGTGAAGAACTGCAAGAGAAGCGACAGAGAAATAGCCAAAATTGTGGGAGTGTCACAGCCAACCATAACTAGGAAAAGAGCGAAGCTGGTTGAAACCGGGTTAATAAGACAATTCACTGCTATTCCGAGCCTAGACAAAATCGGATACGAACTAGCGGCATTAACCTTCACCAACATGAAAGCATCCGCCAGTGAGAGCCCAGAAAGCCTCGGGGTTAAGGAACGAGATTGGGCTAAGAAACACGATGAAATAGTTTTTGCAAGCGCAGGACTTGGCATGGGAATGGACAAAGTGATCGTTTCAGTGCACAAAAACTATACGGATTATCAAAAATTCTTGACAGAACTACGAACCTACTGGGCAGAACATGTCGTAGACATCCGATCGTTCATCCTTAGTTTACGAGATGGGGAAAGAGTGACAAAGGACTTCTCGTTGGCTTCCTTGGAGAAAACCACCAAATTATCCTAATGCTCAAAGAACAATCAAAAACCTAGCCGAACGCATGTAGAATCAATTAACTAGTGTTTACTATCGTATTCAATTTTGAACGATTTGATGACTAACTGTAATCCACATTTTGAATCCATAACATTTTACTATATCAAAGAGAATACTTTCCATGTTGCATGCATGCTATGAAACTAAAAATTGTGTCGAATTGGCAGAAAA
>JAEOSA010000098.1 GCA_016840595.1 Candidatus Hermodarchaeota archaeon
TGTTAATAGTGGATAGAGCATCCTAGCAGCCAGTCCAGCTCCACCAATATATTGTCGTGCCCAATCAAGTGGTGTTGGTGAATCCTTGAGGGTTCCCGTTGTAAGGTCAACGTTGAGTATTTTTCCTGTGTAACCGTAGCTATCCTTTTTCGCCACATTCATAACCTCCAGAAGGAGAATACAGCCAGATGATTTAGAAGTCGATGGATTTCCCGTCGTACATATAATGCCAGAAGCGCTTCATATCTTCGGTTGTGGGTTCCCGGCAATTGAAGATATTCACAGCGGATTCCGATGTAAGGCGGACTAAGTCATCAAAGTTCTTATCGAATTTTGCTTTTGATATGCCATATTCTTTGAGACTACGAGGAACCTCTAATTCCTTCATTATTTCTACAATCTTGTCCCGTAACTTGATAGTGGCGACTTTATCATCATCGCTAGACTCAGCCACTCCAACAGCTCGTGCAAGTTCTCCATAGAGATTCGAGTGAGTCTTCATCGCATATTCAATAGAATAAGGGAGAACGATTCCTACAGTAATTCCATGGGGCATTTTAAAGACAGCTCCCATGGCATGACCAAAAGAGTGGGTGATACCGAGAAATGAGTTACTCCAGGCAAGCCCACTTATAGATGCAGCGTTATGGAGTTTTTCCCGAGCCTCCGAATCCTCAGGATTTTCATATACCTGAGGGAGGTATTCTAAGATCATTCGAGTACTGTGGATGCATAATCCATTGCTGAAATCGTTACGCCATTGAACGGTGTATCCATCAATCGCCTGAGCTAGCGCATCCATTCCGGAGGAGGCAATGACCTTAGGAGGCAAGGATTTCGTGAGGAGAGGATCCAAAATGGATACATGTGGTATCAAAACCGGATGGTTGAGTTCCATTTTGTAATTTTCCTTACTACTCGTGATGACCGCGGATGCAGTTGCATCAGAACCCGTTCCGGACGTCGTAGGGATGGCAATCAAAGTCGTTTTCTTAATTGAAATTGGTGTGAGCGGCATAATTTCCAGCATTGGGAGATCAGGGTGTTCGAATAGGACTTGTGTTACTTTAGCCACATCCAAAACTGAACCCCCACCCAATCCTATGATGAGGTCAGGCTTGAATTTTTGAGCTAGTTTTAGACTCTCATGCACCACTTCTTCGGGTGGTTCAGGAGTCACCCCATCAAAGCTTGCCACTTCTTTTCCGCTTTCTTTGAGTTTCTCCATCACCAAATCTAAGAAGCCAAGTTTGACAATTGTTTTGTCTGTCACAACGAAGGCTCGGTTTCCTTCAACCTCTTTCAAATAATCTAAAGCACCTTCACCAAAAGCGAAAACCCGTGGAGAACGAAAATACCACACTTTGCAGCGACCTCCAGGTAATTCAGTCAATGATGAACTCTTCTATTGAACCTTTGCCCAAGTTCACCGTGCAACTAATAAGAGGTTCACATAGAAAAGTAATAGGGATGAAATACAATCCCGAATTGTAACTATGGAAATTCTGTTTTAATCATCTGAGCCGTTCGTACTAGCTCTTTTGCGGCACGGGTTGCCCGCATAACCTTTGCCCGGTCACCAATTAGTTTCATTCTTCGTGTCAGTAGGGCTTTGATAGGATCTAAGCGCCCTTCAATGATTTCTTTCCAATTTGCATATTCTCCTTCATAAACGAAAGCGGTCTCTTTTGCATCACGGTTGGGTAGCATTTCATAGCCACGGCATTTTCCATGCCACAGATCCATATACATCACAACTTCTTCATCGATTCCTTTTTCTTTGTTGGACCATACGATGAAAAGAAAGTCGCCTTCCCATGTTGCGGCAGCGTCTTCATATGCTTCATTTTTGTTGAGGGTTTTAACGAAGGATTCAAGCCAATCTGGTGTGCCAAATTCCATTTTTTTCACCGGAGTGTTTTGATAACATGTGAGGGTTATTGAGTATTAATTTATATCTGGTCTTGACGTTCAAAGAATTTTCATCCAAATTTCTTAATACTAAGTCATTGAAGATAGTAGTTGTAATGTGAGATGATACAGAATGGCGAAGTATACAATCGTCCAAATTTCTGATCTTCATGTCGGTGAAGCTGGTTATCGGCGTGACATGGTTGTTGCAGCAATCGAAGAAATAAACAAAATCGAACCAAATCTCGTCGTAGTGGCCGGTGACTTGACATGGAATGCAGTGCGTGAACAATTCATAGAAGCCCGTGATTTATTGCAGAATTTGAACTGCCCACAAATCGTAACGATGGGAAATCATGATGGATTCAATGTGGGATATCTGACATTTGAAGAACTGTTCGGCCCTAGATATGCTGAATATCAGGATGAAAGTGTCTTTGTAATGGCAGTCGATAGCTCCGAACCAGATCTAAACACGGGACATGTGGGCAGGGATGGGCGTGGATTTATTGATAAAGCCTTTTCGAAGGTTGATGAGCACCTATTGAAAATATTTGTATTGCATCACCATCTCGTTCCGGTGCCGCGTTCTGGTCGAGAGAGAGATAGTATGGTTGATGCAGGGGACTTGTTGGAATTGCTGATGCATAAAGGAGTGAGCCTAGTGTTAAGTGGACACCGACATTATCCTTGGGTGTGGCGTCTTGAGAATATGGTGCTTTCGTATTCAGGGACAAGTGGCAGTCCACGTTTACGAGGAAGTCCTTGTCAGAATTATAACATCATTAAAATTGATAAGAAAATTGTGGAAATCTCGACGAAGTTAATTGGGGGACCTCATCGTCGTCGAGGTAAATACAGATGGGGTAAACGTGGTATTACTTGGTGGAGCGAGATTACGACTTGAGGAGTTAGAGGATGTTCTATTCTGCATCTAGTGAAGTTTGCATTATACTACGTAAGAGATCGATATCGATATTACTTCCGCTGGCAACAAGTACAACGTTTTCGTCTGTACGGAGTTGAAGTTTTTTCTCAAGAAGAGCCGCGATTCCTACAACACCAGCGGGTTCAAGAACACGACGTTCATTTTCTAAGGTCCAACGAATCGCTTGACGCAACCCAGATTCTTCTACTAGCACAACGTCATCGACATACTGCAACCCAAAATCAAGATTCACTTGTTCTGTGTTTCCAGCTAGCCCATCGGCAATGGTTGGCTCTACGGGCACATGAAAAAGCCGTTTTGCCTTGAAATTTTCATAGAATGCACGAGTCGCAGTGGTTTGCACCCCCACTATTCGGATGTGGGGATTCACCGTTTTCACCCAGAAAGAGATGCCAGAAATTAATCCCCCGCCACCAATGGGAACCACAATCACATTAGCCTCCGGGTAATCCTCAAGAATTTCATAGCCCACTGTTCCCTGTCCAGCTATGACTAAAGGATCCGCATATGCGTGTATTAGGGTCGCTCCAGTTTCTTTAGCGAATTCCACACTATGGGTTGCAGCTTCATCATAGTTGGTACCATGTTGGAGGATGGTCGCACCATATTGTTTGATTTTGTTCATTTTTAGCTGGGAAGCTTCTTCAGGAACAACGACAGTCGCAGGAAAGTCAAGTTGTTGGGCAGCATAAGCCACTGCTAGTCCATGATTGCCTGATGAGGCTGTAACGACACCGGGACCAACCGTTTCCGGGGGAAGAGAAGCAGCTTTATTGTAGGCACCACGAAGTTTGAAAACGCCAGTGCGTTGGAGACATTCCCATTTCACAGATACGGATGCTCCACTAATATTGGAAAGGTTTGGTGAAGGTTCAAGAGGGGTATGCAAAGCAATTCCCTCAAGCCGTTTCCGAGCTTGCATGATCATAGCCGGTGTAAGAGGCAGCGATTGTTTCGTGGTCTGACCCATAGCATCAATCTCCGTAACCCGTGATATTCAACGTTCTTAGATAACGATTTCTCAGCGAGTAACTCAGGTTTAGCGGATGGTGCGATTGTTTATAAGCATGCTTTTTCGATAATGAAACCCAGAGCGTGACCCTCATGTCCTTAGATGAATTTCAAGAGAAGATGAGTTGTCGACGATGTGGTCGACCACGAATAATAACACGCGTTAGTAAGCCAAAAACAGATATCGTTAAACTGTATATGCGTTGCCCTGTACATACTTCAGAAGTCGTCTATCGGATGCCTTTGAGCCAATATGATGCAGCCAGTGGAATAATCCGAGAACATGTGCTTTTATGTCGAAAGTGTGGGCAACCTGTTGACATTACCGGACAGCAAGCAGGTAAATTATCGACAAAAGTTCGGATTCTATGCTCCGAGCATGGTGATGGAGAACGATTAGTGAATAATTCACTTCTTGATCCTATCCTTATGGCTGTCCCTGCTAAAGCCGCACCAGGAGCCGCAGTGCCTACTGGTACCTCAAAGTTCTGTTCCAGTTGTGGTTCACCGGTTCCGGCTCCTGAAGCCCAGTTCTGTCATAATTGTGGGGCTTCGATAGATTAGGATCATTCAGTTCAACCTATCTGGGAGGGAAGAGGTCCAATCAAACACCCCTCTCATTCAGGTGTATTTGATTTGGGTGGATACACCTTCCGTGCTGAGGTCACATATCCTGTATGACCAATCATGCGGGTTGCGGGACGCGTTTTCCCTTTTCTTACCATGATTTCTCTTTCAATTAGTTCTCGAGTAACGATTTCAGTGAAATGTGATGTGTATAAGGCGTCAACGGTTTTTTGCGTTTGTTCAATGGTGGGTGAAAAAGAGACAATGACACCACCACCTTTCAATACAGTATAAGCTACGGGGACGACCTCCCATGGCACAGCTAAGTCTAACACAACGGCATCAACATTCGTCTCCGAAATCCCTTCAAGAACATCCTGCTGTTTGATGGTCACAAATTCTTCGAGCCCAGCTTTTTTCAGATTCTTTGCTGCAGCTTTGGCGAAATCTTCGCGAATTTCATATGAATAGACATGACCAGCAGGAGCAACGTGATATCCAAGCAAGGATGCGAGTGCTCCACTACCAGTCCCTGCTTCTACTACCACTGAGCTAGGTCCTATACCAGCCAACAAGAGAATTAATCCGGCATCTTTGGGGTACACAATATTGGTTTGTCGCCCCATCTTCACTGCACGATCACGAGGTAGTGGAGGCAATGCAGCAACTTGTACTCTTAAACTCGTTGCAATCAGACTGCCATACTCTTGACCGATAACATCATCATATTGTAGAATTCCTCGATGGAGATGAAAAGAAGACCCCGCTTCGACTCGGCGTAGCCAATTCCTTCGTGCATCCAAATAGAAGAGAACTTGGTCACCATCTTGTATTTTGGTCATAATGCCTTCACCAAAGTGATTTTATTCAATGCCCTTTTTCAGCCTTCTGTACACGAGAGAAAGGACGAGAAGGAGGACCCCAAAGGCTCAAATTCTCTTTTATGGACTAATCTCATAGAATGAACCTGCAAAATCCAAATCCTTGTCAGCGCCCTGCCCTCCATTATGAACAACTTGGTTCAAACAAAGTTCGTTGTGGCGTGTGTGAACGCCGGTGCACAATAGCTCCAGGGAACCGGGGAGTGTGTGGAGCTCGAAAAAACCTTGATGGCAAGTTAGTTGCCCTTACCTATGGTGACATCAGTTCAATGAGTGCTAATCCCATCGAAAAGAAACCACTCTTCCATTTTTATCCAGGATCCCGAGCACTCACTATAGGCAGCTGGGGATGCAATTTTGCCTGTCCCTGGTGTCAGAACTGGAGTATCAGTAAACGTCACGCGAATCCTAGTCAGTGTAACCATCTTTCACCTCAAGATTTCATTGATGATGTCCACCGAACCGGCTGTCAGGGAACAAGCTTTTCTTTCAATGAACCCACAACCGCTTTTTTCGAATACGCTCTTGACGTTATGCCACTCGCTCGTAACGCGGGATTGTATAACACATTCGTGTCCAATGGTTACATGACAGCTTCAACGCTACTTAGATTAGCTGAAGCAGGATTGGATGCTATGAACATTGACATCAAGGGCTGTCGAACTGCGGTACAGAAGTTATGCAAAATTGATACGGAAAAAGTGTGGAGCACGGCTCAATTGGCACGTGACCTGGGTATTTGGATAGAAGTGACTACGTTAGTAATTCCTGGGTTCAATGATTCGAATCGATGCTTAACACAAATAGCACGTCGTATTCATGATGAACTTGGAGAAGAAGTTCCGTGGCATGTGAGTGCGTTCTATCCCGCGTACAAAGCCCGAGAACATGGCCTGAATACTTCCACCCCAACGTCAACCCTTGAACGTGCCTACTCCCTGGGAAAAAAGGCGGAACTTTTCCATGTCTATTTGGGAAATGTGCCTGGTCACCTCTCAGAAAACAGCTACTGTCGACAATGTAATGCTTTACTCATCAAACGGCGAACTTACGATATCACACTTGTACATCTTGATAGGCAAGGCGCGTGTAAGAAATGTGGATCGTTGAACCATTTCATTTTCTCTTAGGAGCTTTGGAAGAGCCGACAGAGTAGAGGAAACAGTTAAGGGCATTCTTTGTAATGTTGGAGTTAAGGAGGAAGCAGTGTGGAAGCTGTACAGCCTAAAGAAACCATGACAGCATTAAAGTGCCAATCCTGCAATGCTCCTCTCACCGTCTCACCAGATGACGTGGTTATTGTTTGTGGTTACTGTGGATACACAACCACAATTGAAGGAGACAAAATTGAAAATCACTTCGTGTTGGAACCCACCGTTGACGCTTCAGATGTTCGAGAAAAAGTCACCGACTGGGTAGGACGAGGTGGTAAAGCTAAAGTGACAGAAGCAATTCTTCGATTCGTACCTTTTTGGATTGAAGAAATGCACGCACACTCGACATATCAAGGATACAAAAAACATCAAGAAACCGAATATTACACAGATTCACAGGGTAAACGGCGTTCACGGACTAAAATCGAATATGAACCGATTCAAGGAACTTTTGATGAGAATCGCTCCATCAATGTGCTATGCCGACGTGGCGCTACATTCTATAGCCAAAGTGAGCTGGATAAGGCACTTCAAGTAACGAAGAGGGAGGTTAAACCTTTCAATCATAATTCGATCACTGCAGTTGAAAAGAATCCCCTCTTTTTGAATAGCGAATTAACCGACGCCGATGCGTATGAAATTGCTGAAACCTATGTTGAAGATGACCATCGAAGCCGGGCTGATTC
>JAEOSA010000099.1 GCA_016840595.1 Candidatus Hermodarchaeota archaeon
AATCAGCTGGCTACGTGGACTAATCCTAGGACTTGTAATTGGAATACTGGTGGGAGCACTTTCTCTACTTTTCTCAGAGTGTCTAAGCTGTTTTGTAATCCTTTTTGTCCTTGGATTTGTCATCGGCTTCACTGTCGGTGCCTTTCACCTGCGAACCTAACCATATGACACAACGAAAGTGCAAGTTCTCCTTCTACCATGCCGTTTACCCTGGTTCGAAGCCTTTTTTGGCACTAACTTAAGCTTTAATACATCTTAGAGTAACATCTCACCCACGAAGTGATCGCCATGGGTCGATTCTCGAAATACACCACGGGCATTATCATTGGTCTCTGTTTTGCTATCGGTTTATGGGGATTCCCCTACATCATCGTGAACTCTATCTACCTAATTTTCGATGTTGTTGTATTCGGTGGCTCAATGCTTGATATTCTAGCACTTCTACTCTTGGTGGTGGGATTCATTCTAGGATTCATCACCGTGGTGACCACCAGCGAAACCTCCAGCTACTAACACCTGCCATTGGGTTCATCCACATTTCATAGCTGTGAAATGTGAAAACTTAAATAGGTAATTTAGGCATGCCTAAAATGAAAAGGTGAATCAACATGACACACAAACACCACGCCACTGGTGAAGCCCCCCACAACCACACCATACAATACGGGCTCCTCATCAGTTTCTTGATCATCTGGATCCTTGACTCCTTCATCCTCCGTTTCACTGCCTACGTCTACATAATGCCCTTCTTCTTCAACATCTTCCTCGGCATTCCCATCATCATCGCCGGCCTCTACCTAGCATCACGCGCCCACATCGTCTTCGAAACACCTGAACCCCAAATCGTAGACACTGGCCTCTATAGTCGCGTTCGACACCCCATGTACTTAGGGTCAATTCTTGTGTACGTTGGATTTTGGGTTACCACCCTTTCCCTTCTAACACTCGTTCCACTCTTCGTCGTACTACTCGGATACAACTACTTAGCCAGTGCCGAAGAACATATCCTCACCAAAAAGTTCGGCAACGAGTACCTTGAATACAAGAAAAAAGTCCGAAAATGGATCCCCTAATTCCATTTCATATCCTAACTCATCGATTCTGAGGCTTCAGCGAATAATTTTCGAAGTACTTTCGAGTATACCCGCAATCAGAACAATAAAGGCAGGTATTGCCACCAATACCATGGCCAACGATTGATACAGGACCAGGACGTAGCTCATAAATAGATGCCCATGAATAAGCATGGCAGAAAAACCTTGTCCCGCCAGGATGATAAGGGGGAACGTAAAAATCGGTGCAATAACGAATATAATGACTATAAAATATAGAAGCGCTGTGAAAATCAAAGCACCGGCCTTCTCATAGGGTCTCTCCGCTATTTTGAACCAACAATAAGCAAAAACAAACCCAATTCCTGCACCAATTACCATGAGGAATGGCTCCAACCACGTTAATGGATTTAACAAGTAATGGTATCCGAATCTAAAACCAACACTGTACAAATAGCTTTCATAGAATGCCAGAAAAAAGAAACCCAAACCCATTAATGCCCCACTCAAGAACACCTGTAACCAAAAGGCAGAAAGTGTAGAGATTCGAGCAACAACAGACGCTCGAGAATCATTTTTTCGACGCTGCCAGAATCTCATCGGCTTTCCACCTCCCCTCCCACTAGCCAAATCACGACATTAAAACCTTACGAACCCGGTCTAAAGATATTGTAGCCGCTCAAATAGTGTCAAACTATCCTTACATCCTATCACAGGATAGATACGATGGTTTCACATTACAATACTGTAATGTGAGATTTCTCAATCTTCTCTTGACCGATTAGTACTTCGAGTTCTATCCTTCTCCCTATGAAGAGCATTTGCCAACACTGAATGTGATGTTCTTACACCCCTTGGAGATATCAACGCTGTGGCATCATCCAATGGTGGCGCCAACCTGTAATTTCGTAACTTGACACCCCCTCCTGCAAATAATACGAGGAGTGAAGGAAGAACAATCAGCGTCATGATTCCAATGATATGTAAATTTATCATATTCCCAATAAACAGGAGATCAGAAGTTGAAAGAGGAGTAACATTTGGTACACCTATGGCGAACAAGTAGAATACAATAAACGGCTCAATGAAAAAACCAATGAACACAAGATATAGAAGCGCTGACAAGATCAAAAAGCCAGAATTTTCCACAGGTCTAGGTGCCATAGTGAACCAAAAATAAGCAAAAAGCAACCCAATCATAGCACCGATTGCTAAAAGATGTGGAAGTATCCAAGCATTAAGGCCCGAGAAGTAATGATAACCAAATTCTGATATGGATATCAAAAAATAGGTCTCATAGAAAATCACAAAGAATAAACCAATTCCCAATAGTGTTCCATTAATTACTACCTGCAATCCAAATCCAGTGAGCGTATAGATTCGAGCGAGATAGGAAGTAAGGGATTCATTCAGCCTACGATTCCAGAATCTGATTATCCATTCACCTCCAATTATTCTAGCTAAACCCAGTCATTAAAGCCTTACGAACCCGCCCTAAAGACCCCTCACATGACCAACTTGCACTTTCAAACAACATCAGAGGTAGTTACTGTCTAATCTTCATCTGGATGCGTCCGTGACCACACAATACCCGCTAACACGATGATGAAAATAATTACGAAAAGCACCCCGATCCACACAATCTGCCCCAACACCATGGCTATTACAATCAAAATAATGAGAAAAATCACCACATACAGCAACGGTCGCAGCTTTCGCGGCCAGCGCCCCATTGTGTCTGGAGGCGTTTGGGGATGTGTATGTGGTGGAATTCCGTTAATCACCATTCTATCCTCCTTACCATCGGCGTTTTTTCGTTTTCTTTAGGGTGCGTCCATATCCACACAAACCCAAATAAAAGAATGATGAAACTGGCAATAAACAAGACCACTAGCCACGCAATTTGACCCGACACCACTGCTAACAGAATCAAGATGGAAAGGATGAAAACAATAAAGATCAACAGGCGAAACTGAATGGGCCAACGGCTTATTGTATCTGGATGTGGTGGTGGTGTATGTGGAGGTTCTGCCCAGATCACCATCCTATCATCCCTGTTTTTTCTACAGCCTACTTCAGGATTTTGAGGCTAAAACCATATCGAAATCCTTCTTGTAACTCAGTTCAGTTGAAAAGTAGTATGTAATTTCCTAACCGAATAAATTAGGGGAGTATTTTGAGGAGTTAATTTGCTTATATTAGATTCTCATTGATGAAAAGCAATGAATTCCAAATCTTTAGAGAATAGAGGACCAGAGCTTAGGATAAATTATGATTCGGTTCAAACTGGAACGAAACAATGTAGCACTTGCGGTAAAACATTGGCAAAGACAGAATATCACAAAAACAAAATGAGAAGCGATGGATTATCAAATGAATGCAAAATTTGTGCTGCAAAACGGCAGAATATTCTATATAGCGGGAATAGGCGTCTTAAAATCCGATTTGGTGTTTTAGCTCGAAGAGCTGAACGATTAGGCATTCCATTTCACATCACTTTTGATGAATATTGTAAGTGGATTAAAAGCCAAGGTGAATCTGACTCACAAGTTTGCCTTTATTGTGGTCTAACAATTAACGAATCAAAGGCATTTCAACGATTACGAGGAAAAAATAGGATTTGTGGCTTTACTGTAGATCGGATAGATAATGAAAAAGGTTATACGCTCGACAACATTCAGCGAATTTGTTTTCTATGCAATGTCATTAAGGGGCATTAGTTTACAAATCAGGAAATGCTACTACTGGGGCCGCAACTAGGAAAACTCCAGAAATCTGTGCTCTGTTCAATAGGTTCTGAACTTGTATGAAGTGAAATAGATGTTTCACGTCGTATTTTTTCTTCTAGTGAACTCGTTTATTGATCGAATTTAGCAATGAATGATTGTGAAAATTGTTCTCGATATCGAATAGTTATTATGTGTGTTTGTTTTTATTAGCTATTTTCTATTTAATTGTTTTAAAAATCATTATTCTATTATTTATATTATACATTTGATAGTTATGACATATGGTGCATTTAATGATTGAATTCTCAGTTTTCGACCTATCGAAAATAATTGTGTTTCACATCACAGAAAAATCGGGTTATCTCTCAGTTTTCGACCCATCGAAAAAAGGGGAAAAGCCCAGCAAAAAGCTGGGCCAAAGCACCAAGAAACTAGGATTCTTGTCGCCGACGACGTATGAGAAAGATGACCCCAAGTGATGTTGCTAACCCGATAATTATGGCTTCAAAGGGGAAGCCTGGGATCGGTGGAGGTGGTGGTAGTGTTCCGGCGTTGTTGACGGTCACTGAAATCGTTGCAACTTCCTCGTTGCCAGCGTTGTCGAATGCACTGATGCTAATTGTATAGTCGCCATCAGTAACCGTTGTTGAGTCCCACGCGTAGCTGTAAGGGGTGCTTGAATCAGTGTGTACGGGGGTTCCACCAACGCTGAACTCGACGCGATCCATGCCACTGGCATCATCGGTTGCGGTGACTTCGATGTTTACGGTTCCACTGATTTCCGCTCCCGCAGACGGAGCAGTTATACTGAGGTTGGGGTTGGTGAGGTCGTCAACAGTATAGCTGAAGTATGTGAGCCCATCTTGCAGAGCACTTACCATACCCCAAGTGTCGTTGGCTTGGAAGTAGTATTCTATCAGGGTATTGTAGGGTTGCCCGGGGATTGAAGCACGATAAGTGTTCCCCGTCTGATGCGCCATGATGACATAGTTAAACGTGCCAGTATTCACCCTATAGATGAGAAAGGGAATGTCCAGATCTTGTTCTACGATATCTAAGTCTATTTGTACGGCTTGACCATGATCGGGCGTAATTGGTGTTTGATCGACATTAGTGAGAATGGGCGCAGGATCATCGTAAATATAGAGATCATCGAAAAGGACTTCTAATGGAGCATTTCCAGAGTCTGCGTAGAAATCAAGTTCCCTCATTTCAACATCAGGAAGGCTGCCAAAGGCTGCTTCATAATCATGGACAAGGTCCCGGTGTAATTGAATCCAAGATCCAATGGTTCCACTCCCGGTTGCATTGAAGTAGGCATTATTTGAGCTATTGCTTAGTACTCCCCAATTAGATGTGCCCAGGACATACCATAAGATTCGGTTATTATCAAACTCGATATGGAATATAATCTGGCCTTCAGAGTAGTCTTCGAGTCGCCACATGAGATCAAAATACGTTTCTCGTGTGCTATTCAGTGGGCGATAATGAAGTTCTTGTTCCAGTTGGACACTACTAAAGGAGAGAATTGAACAATTGGCGGCTTTACCACCACCATAACCTTGAGCGGTCACGGTAACGTCAGATGAATAGTCGGTGTCCCAACCATAAATCGGTGAACCGACATCTCTTTGGTCTTCAAAATCGGCACCATTGACCGCCGCTGCGACCAATTTTACATCGTCAAGGAGCACTTCAACATATGAACCAGGATTGATTGCACGAGTAGTGACAAAGAAATTATCAACAATGGCATCACTAGTGTCAAAGACGGCCGACATTTGCTGCCACAGATTGCACTGAAAATACTGCCAAGAACCAGTAGTGTTGAAACCATCTATAAGAAAATAATAATCCTGACTTGAATTACTAAATGGCGTAAAGCCCCCATACCCTAACATGTACCAGAGTCGTAAGTAGTGCGTGAAATTGAATAATTGAAATGATATCATCGAATATTCAGTATCGGATACGTGCTGTTGATTCAGATGCCACCAAACACTGAAGCTGCCCGGATTGGCACTAGTTATGCGAATACGCGGATAATTATAGAGTTGAGCCAAACTCATATTACCAGTAGATGCTGCCGTGACATTAGCACAATAAGCTCCTGTGTGAGCTGCAGTACTCTGTAATACAAAAGCTTCTTCACTGCTTCCAGTATGGGACCATTCAAAAGAGGTTCCAGTTTCTAGATTTCCGTTGCGGGTTGTTCCTCCGATATAAGTAGTCGTTTCATCTTGTAGTTGAACGTCATCGAAAAAGGCTCGTACCCATTGATAAGTAGAAGCACCTGCGCCAAGATAGAAATAAACATTATTTACAGTCAAACCAGGGGCGATACTTCCAGGAAATCCAGGAATTGCCAGGTAATCCGCAGTAATGTTTCGATAGAAATGATTCCAGATGTTTAATGATCCAAAACTCTGATAATAACCATATACCGATGAATTGATGAGAGTAAGTGAGTTTCCTCCAGCAATGTAATAGTATACAAAGTGATTATCACTTAAGCGAACATAAATCATGAAGTAATCGACATTTTGATCGGGCATCGGTCCAACATACCAATCAAAGCTTAGCGTAAGATTCTCCATATCTGCCCCTAAGCCGAATTGATACCAATATGACCACCCCAATGTGTAGGGAGTTGAGCGTGTTTGTTGTGCTGCAGAATAGGTACCTTCACTGACATTATGAGGTGGTTCTGTAGCAATCCAACTATTTCGGTCAACCGATCGATATGTCCCCCAATCATTTGGATTTGCAGGACTCGACCATGATTCTAGGTCGGAATTTTCGATATGATTGTGCGTCCAATTCGTGATCCCCAGATCAGGACCCGGAGTTGAAAAAGGCACTCCTGCAGAACTGAGGGCTGCGTTCAATTGGGGTGAAACCAGAGTAAATGTAGAAGTTTTCATAGTGTTCAAAGCAGCTAGAGGGATCACAGTTAGGAGAATTGAAATGACTAAGAGGGTTTTCATTCCGGTTTTTGTAGCCAAAACCTTAACCTCAAAAAACTAATTATAGAGCTACTAGGACCAGAACTTGTTTTTATGTGTTCTAGACAGCAAATTTGGATAATCACACAATCGTTGCTGTATTATTTTCAAGTATTTATCTCATTAAAAAAAGAGTAAATGCCCAGCATTGAGCTGGGCATAGGAAGAAGACATTTATCGCAATTGATTGCGTCGGCGGATTACAACGATGACTACTAATGAGATGGTGAGTCCAAGGATGATGCCTTCGAGTGGGAAGCCAGGAATCGGGGGTGGAGGCGGTAACGTTCCACCATTGCTGACAGTG
>JAEOSA010000100.1 GCA_016840595.1 Candidatus Hermodarchaeota archaeon
TCCGATAAGTTACTACAGTCCACGTGGCAACTCGTTGCAATGTTGGTTTTGCAAAGGTGTGTCCTGCAGCCCATGCAACGGGAGTGATAAGGATGAGAATATCGCCAAAACCTATTGTTGATAATTGTGTCGTCGCCACAACGAGCAATACTCCCAAAAGCATTAATGTCATCAACGCGGCTTGGCGCTTGGAGATCGTTTCGTCAAGAAAGAGATAACCAAACAATAAGGCAAACACTAACTCGGATCGAAGAATAACCGCAGCATTATTACTACTTGTCAATTGTAATCCAACAAAGAAGCAGGTAAAGGCTAGGAACGTTCCCAGAACACCTGCCATCACCAGTCGTTTCATATCAGATCGTGAAATGTCCCTACTTATCGGGGGTGTTGTCCTTCTTGTCAAAATAAGTGCAACACATCCTGCAATTAGCGCTGCTGTGGATGCAAAGACAAGGGGGGCAACAACCATCCCTCCAAATTCGACTATGATTGGATGAATTCCATACACTATCAGACCAATGAGTATGAAGATTGTACCCAACTTCTCAGTGTCCATAGCACACACTTTCTGCAAGAAAATCCACTGGCGCTTCTGATACATATATATGGTGCGCCCCTATTGAGTTCTTTGACTCAGCTCCTGATGTCTTCCCCCTTGGAGTTCCTGTAAATGTCTGATTCCCCCATTGAATTAGAAGTCTTGAATAAAATCAAAGATGAAGCAACAAAGAATGGCTGCACTGAGAAAGAAGTCATCCAAACTTATATCCAAAAAATGAACGGTGAACACCAAGAGGAATTCCAAAAAACACCTCCTGAAGAACGGGTTGTTTTTGTTCCCCAATGTCTTCGTGAATCAGATTGCAAAGCACCCCTGGGCGAACATGGATATGTCTGTCAACACTGTAATCCTGAATGCCAAGTCCACCAAATTACTGCAGCGGCAAAAAAACTCAACTACAAAGGAGTATACATTCTCCCGGGTGGAAGCATGGCTCAGAAAATCATCGATTTCAGCCAACCACATGCAATCCTTGGGATTGCCTGTGAAAAGGAAGCCCTTCTCGGTGGCCTCCTCCTCAAAAAACTCGGTCTCGTTGGTCGCGGAATTCTCCTTTTCCGAGACGGCTGTGTCAATACACTCGTCAAAATTGCTGATGTTCTGAAAGTCCTGGGAATCAATCTTGACCGCAGTACAACAAAGAAACTCTAATTTACAGTCTTATTTCGACTTGTTATTTACTGATTTTTTCTTTTTTAGCCAGTTAGCGAATGCATGTATGAGATAAAATTAGTGATAGAAAGTCTCATTCCGCCCAAGCTTCTGCTGGAACCCAATCATACATCTCATCGGCGGCATTCAAAACTTGACGAATGTAACGCGAAAGCTCTTCCTTGCTAATCTCCATATCTGCCGTTTCAACGACAACAGCAAGATCTCCATCAGGATCCAGACAATATTTAACCCCATTATAATTCCAACTTTCAGCAAGAAGTTTCTTGTAGAATTCAGCCGCATCTGTTTCTGAGAGTTCTGGGAATTTTTGCCAGCCAACAATAGTGAGCCAGATTTCGTTGGGCGAGAAAATGAAGTTGACAACGAGGTTTTCCCATTTTTCAGTTTTCCAGAGGGCAACAATGGTTTCCTCTTTGAGTTCAAACCTAACTTCGAGTTCGTCAAGTAGTCGAGTGATTTCTTCAATTCGTTTTCCCATGTTTATTGCCTCAATGTTTTTTACCTGTGGGAGTGTTCGACCCTTTCCGAGCCGCCCTAGAAAAACCTTTTCGATACTTGGCTTCACAGTCCTCTTTACTACAAAAAACATAATCCAGAGCTTTTCTTTAAAAGGAATATACGACGCACTATAGACAAGACTTCTCAAAGAAGGTGATGACAATTTCAATTGAAGCCCCCGTTCATAAACGCACTCGTTACGATATCTATGCCATGCTTATTCGTATCATTATCATCCATGGTTATTGTCCATTAACTAGGGCTGCTCGATCTACTAATCTTCCTGTTGATCGTGCAAAAACAACGCTAAAATTTCTTGAGGAACGGGGACTTGTCGAATTAGTGGAAGAGGATGGGCGCCGGCTGTTCCGAGTAACCGTTCGTGGTCGTCAATATCTAGAGATGTATAAACGAATGATTGGGTTTGTGGGAATGCCTATGCCCGAACCAGTAACACCTTTTTAATTCTCAAGTAGGACACAAAAAAATAATTCTAAAACCGGTGGAATTCGACCATGAGTCTCTTTTTGTATATCGTCGTTCATGGTTCCATCTTCGCAATTGTTTTCACATTGTATTTACTTGTAGTAATGATCGGGTTTAGCCCCCGCGTGTGGGCAATGAGTGATTATCCTCCTGAAATCACTGAACATGTTCCACCACAAACGAGGAACGAAAAACGCAAAGCCACGCTTATTTACATTCCGTTTCTGATTATTGGCATCGGATACCCCCTCGCAGCAACCTCCATCCTTAAAGGCTTATATGGAGGATTCATTCCCCTACTGGATGCCTTCCTTAACGTCTTCATCATTCTCTTGTTCGGTTTTCTTGCTGATTTCATTATACTAGACTGGTTGATTGTCGGAACAATCACACCTGATTTTGTCATTCTCCCGGGTACGGAACATATGCGAGATAAAGAATACAAGGATTTCCGATACTATCACGCCAAAGGTCATCTGAAAGGACTCATTCTCATTGTGGTTCTCGCCCTAATCATCGCAACGATTGTATCCTTCCTAATTCCGGTTTATTCATAAAAAGCGATTATTTTTACAATCAAAAAACATGGTTGCTAGCTAATCAGGATGAGAACTGAAAATGTCGCAAGCTAGCAATCAATATGATACAATAATTATTGGCGGAGGTCCTGCTGGGATTTCAGCAGCTATGCATTTGGGTTTTCATGGACGACAGGTGATGATTATTGATCGAAAGTCATCGCCAATGTTTTTTGCTACGACTTCAATTCAGAATTATCCCGGCGTGAAACCTCTCATTAATGCCAGAGATCTTCTCCGGAAGATGCGAACTGAACTTCGTGAATATGCTGTAGAGTCAGTATTCGGGAATGTTATCAAGATTGAAGGAAACTATCCCAAGTTCAGGGTGCACATCGAAGCAATGTCAAAGGAAAAAGCTCAGACCATCGTTTCTGCTACAACCCTTGTATTCGCCACCGGTATCTCACGAAAACACCCCCGGGTGAAAGGTGAATGGCAAAAGTGGTTACCCTTCGCCGCAAAGAAGGAAATCAGCTTTTACTGCCCTGATTGTGATAGTCCCCTCACAGCTGGAAAAGACGTCATTATAGTAAATGCCGGAACAGCCAATAGTGCATTACACGTAGCACGCTATATCAAATCATACGCTCAGCGCATTCGAATCTTCATGACTGAAGATGGATATGTTCCGTTCACCAAAGAATCTGAGAAGATCCTAAATCAATCTGGCTATGAATGGACGAGTGGACTGATTGATGAGATTCAAATTGAAGAACCAGGTGAGCGACAGATTCTCATCACAACAGACAATAAGCGGTTCGAATGCAATACTTTCTTTGTCTCGTGGATTGGCGAACCTCGCAGTGAATTAGCGAAAACACTAGGCGTCAAAGTTGACAGTAAAGGTAGTATCGTCACCAATCATCGTGGAAAAACCAACATAGAAGGAGTGTGGGCCGCAGGTGATGTCCGACCCATGACACAAGCCGTGGCAACGGCTGTAGGATCTGGAGTCTATGCTGGACTCATGATTACCCATTTCTTATTAGACCAAAGCTAAGAAGTAAGCTTTGATTTATCAAGAAGGATTGGCAAAGAGTCTATTCGCCTAATGGAATAGAATAAATTCTCCTGGTGGTCATCATTTGAAGTTGTGACTAGGACTCCCGTTGCACCTACCTCCTGTGCCCGCAATACATTTTCCGGAAAATCATCGACGACGAGTGCTCGCTCAGGGGAAATTCCTGCATGCTTGAACATGCGTTTATAGAATAATGAACTTGCTTTCATGGTATTGATCAAATCAGCTCCATAAAATTCCTCAAAATAATCGGCAATTCCCATTCCCGTTAAGTATCCTCGTAATTGCCACGATGTTCCACCTGAGGCGGTATACAATAAATATCCGTGTTCTTTGAGATGACGAACTGTTTGAATAGCTCCAGGGAATGCTGCCCGTACCCTGGTGGTTATCCATTCCTCCGCTTTTATAGCCACATTATATTGTTCATGAGAAGGTGGTGGAGATACTCCCACATGATGAAACATAGTAGTAATCCAAAGTTCTGATTCATTTTGCCAGAAAGATTGGAAATCTATTTCAGGTTCTTTTTTGGCTTTCCTCCAACTCTTCAATAAATTATCAAATGCAATCCTATTAGCATGTTTCCACGCATTGTGATCTCCACCATATCGCGGAGCAAAATATTGTGCTATGAGTTCCTGCCATTGGGGTGATCGGAGTTCGTTGTTATTCAACACTCCACCATCATCAAGAAAGACTGCTTGAATTTTTCTCATTATCCTCGCTACATCCACTTTCCAATTTCATTTTCCTTTACAACGCAAAAACCATACATATCCTTTTTCAAGGCTAGCAGAAGGGGAACATTTTGTTAACCCAGCATAGCAATTAATTCCAAAATACAAGTTCCAAATTGCGAAATCGGTGGTTATTTCTAGTCGGTTTATTCACGAGTTCCTGGAGAATATCCCGCAGCTTTCCAATACTCGTCATCTTTTTCGTAGTCAAAGGATGCAAATCGATTTGGTGTGATGGTGATTTTTAACCAATTTGCAATGGTTTGGACGCCTTTCATCGTTTTTTTTGCTTGTGCCTGGGGGAAGTATCTCGAAAGTAAATCAACAGCTTCGTCATCCCATTTATCAAAACTAACATGCGCTCGTCCATATACAATGACACCACGCGTGGGCGGGCCCTCAACATCAACCAACAAAGTTACTTTGTTATTTCGGAGGATATTTCGAACTTTCTGACTCTTTTCTGGTGCCGCAATTACAAATTGATCTTGTACATATTTGAACCAAACCGGCACCGCATGTATAGTTCCGTTTTTATTGAAACTACATAATCGAGCAATTTTCGCAACTTGAAAGAATGCTTGCATTTCCTGATTAGTAAGATGCGGCGGTTGCTTATACGACATTTCCATCCCTCATAGAAAATTAAAATCGAATTATATGTCATATGTCACGTGTTAAAGGTTTTCTTTTTACACGCAGCCTAGAGTAGCAAAAGCTTGTTTTTTCATATGATGTGAGTAAAGTAATATTTTGTGACCCCAAATTACTATTTCTTATATGGTTATATGATAGGACACAGAAGGAATATCTTGTAATTATTTAGTAAAGGGAAGAACAGGTTAAATAATCTCAAAATGAGAGAGAAATAAAATGCCCACGAAGAGCTTCTCTTGGTTAGGTTTTCTTCCAATAGCTCTTGTAAGCTTTCTTTTTATCTCACAATTTATCGTTGGCATTTATTTGCTATCTGTGGTGTCTCAAATTAAGATTTTAGCATATATTGGAGTGGGGCTCTATGTTCTTTCGGGTCTAGTTTTTGGTTTGCTTCCAGTAATCGAGTTTCGTAAAAAAGGTCGCGTAAGAAAGGGAAAAAGCTACATTCACACAACTAAACTTGTGGATACTGGAATATACTCTATTGTTCGCCATCCACAGTATGTGACCTTCATGCTCTGGGCAATTGCTGGTATGTTGCTTTTCCAACACTGGGTTATCGTCCTACTGGGCATTCCTATTTTCCCGTTGACATACATTGATTTGGTAAGAGCTGACAGAGATGCGATTGAGAAGTTCGGAGATGAGTATAAAACCTATATGAAAAAGGTTCCGAGGGCTAACTTTTTACTCGGAATTATACGACAATTCAGAAAGAGTAAGTAATCATGTTTTCGAGAAATCTGAAGATTATTCTAACAGTATCAACGATTTCTGTTATCATTTCATTTCTAGGACTCTTCATTTTATTGTTATTAAGGTCAGTTTTGTTGGTAACCGTGTTTCTTGGGTTTTGGATATTAACGAATTTCGCAGGAGGAGTAATTTGCTCACAATGCCCATTTAGAAGCAAGAAATGCGTTGGGGTGTGTCAATTATACTTCATGCCTTTAATATCGAAAATCCTTTATCGAAAAGACCAGTACAGTGAAAAAGCGCTAACACTCAGTGCCAAATTGGTAGGCATTTTCGGTACCTTGTGTTACCTAATCGGATTTGTTTCCGCATTTCTCCTGTATTGGAATGATCTCCTCCTCTTTGTCGCAATATTACTCGTATTCTTCACGGTACATCTGATTCTATCATTTCTGTTTTTGTGCCCTAATTGCCCAAATAAACAACACTGCCCCATGGCCAAAGTAAGCAAAGCAATGGGCAAACATTAAAACACTCCATCAATAGGCGATACCGGTTTTAGCCACAACCCCATCCCACAGCCTTCATGTCCCTCAAGGATAATGAGGAGTTGATCACCCTTCAGCGTTTTCACACGGTGAGTTTTCCTTCCACCACTGGACGTAGTGGTCGTTGCTACAAAACTGCAAGACTCCGTCCTCATCATCAGTGTCGCCTTCGATGCCTTCATCGAACTCCTCTCAACAGGCTTGACATGTCCCAGGGGTGTCGGTTCGGGGTTACCGAACCAGAGGATACGCTGGTATTCTAGCCGGGGGACACCAATGTGAGGACTGGTCCATCAGGGGTTGTGCTTTCGGTGGGCATTTGTTATCTTAATATGCTGGTGAAGGGGCACCTTTCTTTTTAATTAGTAAACTCCTTTAGATTTGTTATACTTAACAACATGTGAGTATAGTTACATTTTGTGACCCCAAATTGTGAGTCCGCCTTTTAAATAACTAATACCTTGGTATCATTAGCGAAATGTCTGGAGACATGTAAAATGGGTGAAAAACTACAGTTCAAAAATGAACATGAACTCAAATTGGGTCACATCAAAGGTGATGTGAAAGTTGAGAACTGTCGAACGATCGTCCCAGAAAAAGGGAAGGAAATC
>JAEOSA010000101.1 GCA_016840595.1 Candidatus Hermodarchaeota archaeon
TCACAACAAAGCGAGCTGTAAGCCGAATGCGCGAATCTATTGAAGTGATGAAACTTCTCTGGACAGCACAAGGTCCTGTTGATTTTTCAGGAAACTTCTTTTCCTTGCGAAGAGCTGTTCTGCTTCCTAAACCAGTGCAACAACCATCAGTACCTGTTTGGGTTGCAGGAAATGGTCCTGTTACACGGCGTGTTACAGCTAAACATGGTGATGGGTGGTTTCCATTTCCTGGGTTACCCCGGTTTTACAAAGACGGTCTCGAAGATATTCATCAGCACATGAAACGCTTTGGTCGGGATCCCGCAGAGTTAGCATGTGGGTTTTGGGGACGAGTGTATATGCATGATGACCCCGACAACATTGCTCAATATGTGAATCGATTCCGTGGTGAACTGGCCCTGAATCCTTGGATAATTCGTGAAATTGGATATTCGAAGGATGGATTTGACCAAATTTATCGCGATATGGATTTAGATCCAAACCGCCTCAGTCTTCTAACATATGATGCAGATGACATCGCTAAGCTCGATATCAGTAAACTCCTTCCATTGATTTCAGATATTCCGGAATCGGAGTTGAAGACAGTTATGTTGGTAGGTACTCCTGATGAGCTTGCAAAGAAAATCGAGGCTTTCATCGATGCAGGAGTTGATCATTTCTGCTTTGAAATCATTAATGGAGCGAGTAAGCGCAATGCACCCTATACCTATTTTGATGTTTCACGGATACTTGCGGAAGAAATCTATCCGGCATTAAATAGCTAGCGTTCAACCTTGCGGGCGAGAATGAATACAAATAAGGCAAGGAAGAATTTGCCAATAAAGGCGGTGACGCTAGCTACCCAGAATGCGGGTATCACATCAAAGGGTATTGGTGGGGCCACAGCAAAGGATACTAACGCTATCGCGAAACTTGACGTAAATGTGATGAAGGGATTCAGGGGGATGATACTCTGTTGCATGGTAATAATGTGTAGAGCAATAGCCGTGAGAAAGACCGTGAACAAAGTCCATCCCATGAGTTTCGAGGGCTCATCGCCGTAACCAAACAGCGTGTCTAATAATTTATTATTTACTCCGCGAATCCCCCAACGAATACGTTGACCAAATGAAAGAGGTTCAACACCTTTTTCTGTCTCCTTGTTGGAGGCTTTGTTCCAAGAGGATTGACGAGTGGAACGCATTTCTTTCAAGTAGTGTTTGCTACTGAGATCCAATCGACCCTCCTGTTTGAAGTAAATTTTCAGAACTCGGTAATCACGGACAAGATCCTCTGTATCTCGTGGTTCTACGTTATAGTCTTCAAGGGTGTATGCCCGGGGATGATTTCCTGTTCCCAAATCAGATCGAAGCCCAAGGCGTTCTTGTTCGGCAACAAGATTGTCGAGTGAAGCTGCGTTTTTCAGTGTACATAGCATTAATTGTGCTGATCCAAATTTTCCAGCGAAATACACGTTATCGATATGTGTGCTATCAAAATGAGCTGAAACGAGGTTGGCTCCTCGCAAATCTGTGTATTCCAATTTGGCACTGTCGAACATGGCTCCCTGTAAATCCGCCCGTACAAAATCTGCATATTGAAGTTCTGTGAGAATCAACTGTGCTCGTCGTAGGTTTGCTCCCCACAGAATCGCGCCTTTCAAGTTCGCTCCCCAAAGGTCTGCTTCGAGAAGATTAGCTTGACTCAGATTTGCTCCTTGAAGGTTGGCGTTGGTTAGTGAAGCTCCATGGAGGTTTGCATCATGCAACAGGACTTCCAACATGATAGCGTCATCCAGTCTACCGTCTACCAGATACGCTTCACAGAGGTGTTTCTGTTCTTCCTCGCTTTGACTAAAATCGATACCTCGAAGATCTTTATCAGGAAGAACTTGGTGCCACCGGCAATATGGACTACCCGGAACTGTAGGATGTGAACAACGTTCACCCCGCTTATGACAGGGGCGTTCGTGGCGATAGATGTAAGTGCAGACCGCTGGTGGCACTTGTCCGGACACTGTATTTACCCCCTCTGTTAGAGGTTCGGTGTGTCTCTCCGAAATGGGTGGCTTCCCCAGTTACTTTCTCCTCTCATTTTGAGATATTATTAGCCTTTGGGAAGGTGAGCGATGGGAATATACAAATTCGCGGTTTATTGAGAATTCCTTGCATGCTTTTTATATGAGAGCGTATCCGGTAGCATCTCGAAACACTCTTCGTATCTCCATGAAATGGTGACATCATAATGGCCGAAGCTGCATCATTTGTTGAACAGAATAGCCGAATCCGGTCAATTGATGTTCTTCGTGGCGTGGCACTCGTCTTTATGGTAATCAACCATTTTGGCCAAACCTTTGTGGGTGGCGGATATCACTCCCCAGTTGCTGCAGCTATTCTCTTCTTTGGGATAATTCCTGCTCCGCTCTTCTATATTGTTGCAGGAATTGGAGTGGTATTGACAAATCACCAAATGCGCAAGAAGGAGGCAACTACGAAAACTATCTGGCAATGGGTGTTCATTCGGGGAGTGCTTATTATGGGTTCAGGCTACCTCTTTGCGATAACATTCTTTGGCCCGGTCTGGTGGCTTGATTGGAGTATTCTCCAGCTTATCGGATTCTCTCTCATTATATGCCAAATAGCCTTGTTAATTCCTTGGCGGTATCGAATCATCCTCCCTATCATCCTCATTGCATTGATGCCTACTGTTCAGGATTGGCTGAATTATGATGTGGTGGTTGGAACTGTGGGAAACATTCAGTATGCACCACCATCTACGTTGTTTGATCATCTGTCAGCAATCATTGCTACAGGCAAAGCACCCATATTTCCCTGGCTAGCCTGTCCAATAATAGGAACGATTCTTGGAGAATTCTTTGTTGAACGACCCTCCAATCCCCGGCGCATCGTCTATAGTTCATTGCTTGTTGGAGGGAGCATGTGCCTCTTAGTTCTTCCCCTACTAGTTCTATTTAGTGATCCTGTTACCCAATACCCCCTAACAAGTGGCTTCCTATTCCTTTCAACTGGAATGGCACTATTGGCGGTAGCGAGTGTAGTAACAACGGTGGACATGTGGGGCTGGTGGAATCTAGCGAGTAAGTTCATAGAAGTGAATGGGCAGATTGCGTTGCTTTCGTATATTACTCATCATTTCTATGGAATAACACTAATCGGTGTGATTTTAGGTTTCTATCGAGCGCTAGAGGTCATCGGGTTGACCGTAATCATAATCAGCTACTTTGTCCTCGTTCTGGTGTTCGCCTACTTTTGGCTACCGTTTCGAAAAGGGCGTTCTGCTTACTGGGATATTGCAGTCACCTATCTCATTCTCTTTCTTGCGCTTTTCGGACGCTGGATATTAGCCGTTGTTGGATTCTGGACATTCTAGCAATAGGAGCAATTAAGTGGCGTAAAGAAGAGAAGACTTGTTGTCATGAAAGAACTTCGCATTGGCCATCTTTCCACGGCTTACCATACCGCCTTTATCTTAATGGGTGGCCGCTGGGTTCAAGAGAAAATGAACGTAAAGGCAGACTGGAGCCTGTTTCCCACTGGACCTGCCATGGTGCAAGCGTTTCAGAAAGGTGAATTGGATCTCGGTTATATTGGTCTTCCACCAGCAATGATTGGAATGGAACAAGGCTTAGACATCAAATGTGTAGGAGGCGGCCATGTCGAAGGGACAGTTTTAACTGCACTCCCCGAATTTCAAACTATCACGGTTTTGGGATCGGTTAAGGCGACCTTAGAGCAATTTATCGGTAGGAAGATAGGGACACCCACTCGAGGTTCGATCCATGATGTCATCATCCGAAAACTGGTTACTGATGAAGGATTAGGCGATTCTGTTATAATAGAAAATTTCACCTGGGCTGACTTCATCTTGGAAGCCATGGAAGACAAGAAAGTTGCTGGGGGCTGTGGAACTCCACCTCTTGCGGTTCTCGCTAATCGGTATCTCAATGCTCCTCTTGTTTTGCCCCCGAGTTTCATTTGGCCTTATAATCCTAGTTACGGGATTGTAGCTACACAAACGATGATTGACGAAAAACCAGAACTTATCGAAGGTTTTCTTAGAATACACGAAGATGCCTGTAACCTAATCCGTGAAAACCCCTCTGAAGCGGCTGAACTTGCTGTGAAGGAAATTGCGATCGTTAAACGAGAGTTCTTACAACAGGTGTTCAAAGTCTCTCCCAAATATTGTGCTAGCTTGCCACCTGAGTATATCAAATCCACATTGGATTTTATTCCTGTTCTTCAAAAGATGGATTATATCAAACGAGATCTAACTGAATCCGAAGTTTTTGAAACGCGCCTTATTGAAAGAGTGCACACTGAGGCTCATCATTATGATAGCCCAGCTAGTTTGGTGTAAAGCTTTTATCCACCGGCAACCGGGGGAATAAGCACCAATTCACTCTCATTATGAACCGGAGTTTTGAAACCATCCAGGTTCTCAATGTTTTTGCCATCAATAAAGTAGATAATTTTCAATCCGCGGAGGTCTCGTCCAGAGCGTATCATCCGTTGAAACGCTTTCCCATATTTTCGGGAGAGGGTTTGGAGAATATCTTCCACTGTTCCTTCATCACCGATTTCGATAACCTCTTCTCGGGTTCCCGTAATTTCCCGGATGACGCTGAGGTATCGAACCGTGACATACATGGTGGCTCAGCTGTTCCTCTGCAGGTCCTTCCGTTATAAACGTCACGAAGGTTCTATTATCAAAAAGATAAGGGTTTTCCTGTATCTTATTTCCTTCAATTTTGAAGGGCAAAACTAAATAGCACCTCTGCGAGGGGTTCAACAGCGATGAGGTTTGGAGAACAGGTGACTATCACATGATTCCTACTCGTTCAAAAATCGTCTGCACGATTGGACCTGCTTGTGAACGTACTAAGACACTCCTTGAGATGGCGCAGGCGGGAATGGACGTTTTACGCTTGAATCTCTCCCACGGGACACTCGATGAGCATCGTGACCGATTCCAACGTATTCGAAAACATCTACCAAGTAGACCAATAATTATGGATTTAGAGGGTCCCCGTGTTCGGATCGGTGAAATGGCACAGGTCGTCATATTGAATGATGGCGATAACATCACATTGACCACAGAGGAAATTGAAGGTGATGCCACACGCGTGTCTGTTTCGTTGAAGACATTACCTAAGGCAATTGATGCAGGCCAGAGCATCTTCGTAAATGACGGAATTATCGAACTTCATGTGGACAAGATTAAAGACAACGAAATTTTCTGCACGGTTGTAACTGGGGGGGAAATTAGCAGTAACAAAGGAGTGAATGTTCCTGGAGTTGATTTGGGAATAGAAGTCCCAACTACCCAAGATATGGAACACCTGAAGGTTATCGCCGAACTTCAACCTGATTTTGTGGCTGTATCCGCAGTGAAACGGGCTAGCGAAGTAGAAACGGTGAGTAAGTTCCTCATGAATGAAGGCATCGATATACCCATAATTTCAAAAATTGAACATAAAATGGGCATCGATAACTTTGATGCCATCCTGGATGTAAGCCACGGTGTTATGGTGGCTCGTGGAGATTTAGGAGTGGAAATTCCTCCTGAACAAGTTCCCCTCCTGCAAAAGGAGATTGTACGGAAGTGTAACCAAGCTGGTAAACCAGTTATTGTTGCGACTCAGATGCTCGAATCCATGGTTCGAAATTCACGTCCAACACGAGCTGAAACAAGTGACGTGGCCAACGCGATTCTCGATGGTGCGGATGCAGTGATGCTCTCCGCGGAAACCGCTATAGGAAAGCATCCCGTCGCAGCAGTTCGAGTGATGGAAACTATTGGCTGCTCTATCATTCCCTCTTTCCCTCAACGTGATCTGTCCTATTATGACTCAGGGAAATATTTAGTTGCTGAGGAATTGGGTCGAGCCTTGGTGACCATTGCCAAAAACTTGGAGGTTCGAACCGTTCTCGTCTTTACTATGGCTGGGTATTCAGCGCGCATGGTTTCCAAGTATCGACCTCCAGTTCGCATAATTGCCAGCACTCCGCATCCCCAGGTCCACCGACAAATGAAATTACTTTGGGGAACTGAAAGCATTCTAGTCAAACATCACGAAAACTTAGACAAGCTTCTCTTAACCATCCTCAAACAACTACACAAAGATCAAGTCATCTCTTCTAAAGAACGCCTCATTGTGGTCCGAGCCTCCCCACTAGTCCCAGGAAAAACCAATATCATCGAAGTCTTCACAGTCGAAGAAGTCCTTAAAGCTAAACTCAAACGCTAAAACCCTACACCAGTTTGGAACTACTCTGGGTACAAGTTTATGACAGCGCTTCTTCTCGTTTTTCGCCAAGTAATAACAAGGCTAACACGGCTCGTTTTCTAACCGTTTCATCCGAATCTCGTAAAGTCTGATTAAGCGGGGTTATCGCCCGTGGATCACCAAGAAGCCCCAGGGCTAACGCAGCCTCTTCTCGGACGGTCTTATTTCGATCCCTGAGAGCTTTGATAAGAGGATCAACAGCTCGGCTGTCTCCCAGCAATCCTAAGGATAAGGCTGCACACCGTCGAACACCAAAGGCTGAATCTTGAAGGGCATTAATGAGCGGTTCGACAGCGCGTGAATCTCCCAACTTCCCCAAGGTGGTAGCCGCTTGACGACGTTTCCCAGCCGCTTTGTAGTGTAGGGCTCGGAGGTGCTGATCAACTCTATTGCTTTTAGGGGGTGGAGTAGTGGTATCCCTCTTTTTGAGGACGTCATTTTCCCGCTTACGTTGGCCCAACCTCGTATCTCCAAAGCCTACTGAGACATTAATAGGATTGTCTGGTTTTTAAATTGATAAGATAGTGCCATTATGCGAATAGTCATTGAATACTATACTTTCAACGAAGCAAGCCTTTTTACCACCATTCACCGCCAATAGTGCAAGTCAATTTTCCCATGGTGATTGCAACATGACAGAACCTGCAGAAGAAGACAAGCGGATTACCTTGGAAGAAGCAGTGAAGAAGGTCCATGATGGTGCACACATAGCCTGGGGCGGGTTTGGTTACCAACGCCCACCCGAAGCCTTTGCAATGGAACTCATCGGCCAAGAG
>JAEOSA010000102.1 GCA_016840595.1 Candidatus Hermodarchaeota archaeon
GCGTTGAATACCTGCGCGAACCAGCTGACGGGCGTTGGCCAGTTGGATTTGTCGTTGGCGACGAATATATCGCGGGCATTGTGGATATCCTGGCATTTCATAGAGGGTGAGGTAGCACTGTTTTTTGACAACACGACAGAAGGAGGTAATCTCATCGTCTCTTATGGGTCGTTCATACATGTAAGGACAGAGAGAGCGGTCACGTGAGCCCCCACGGCGTTCGATTTTTCGATAACTGTCAGAGAGAATTTGACGATACCTGCGTTGTTTTTTTACCGGATCGCCTTTCGATTTTAAGAGGCGTTGAAGTGTAGAGGTGAGGATTTCTTCGTACACAGATCCTTCTTCTTCGGCGGTGAGGAGTGCAGTAATGCAGATATCATCTTCGATGCCATCACGCAGGCTTCGGGTGCAAGCTACTGCTGCGCGCTCTGTTACATCTTTTGAAGGAAAGACTTTGAAAATTTGCCCTGTTTCTTCGGGAGCGCAGCTGAAAAACATCATCGAAAGCTGTTCGGTATTGATTTCTAAGGATGCCGGATAATTGGCTAGTATCTTGAGTCCTTCTTTGGTGTCCCAATGACTGAGAACTAGCCCACGAGGGATACTAACACACCTTCCAGCAAAGGAACTTGAGTCGACCGTAAGGAGTCTGTCGCCTTGGCTTCAAACAAGGTTTGGATGGGGCGCAGAAAAAGGTTTTTACACATCTAGAGTAGGTGACACATTCATTCCGATATACTGAACAGTATCAATCGTGTTCTACGACCGTTTTCTTTGCATATACGTGGTTCCCACGACAAGTGGGATGATGATTATCAGGAGTACGAGCACGAATGGTAAAACCTGCTCTTGAACGGGTTGTTGTAAACTCGTAGTGTCTCCTATTATGGCGGGATAAAGAAATTCCTCGAAGAGCGAATAGAAGTCTAAAATGCTATAGGTGGTGGCTCCAGCAAAGACGAGTACAAGGTCTTGTTCAGGAAGAATAAAAACTCGCTTTCCACCTGCTCCACGCATGGAATATCCGGAGATTTCGGGATCAACCCACCACTGATACCCATAACCATCAGTAGTGAAATTGAAGTATGAGTGAGTGCAGGTCGCCACCCATTCTGCAGGTATAATTTGAAAAGGTCCCCAAGTGCCATTATTCAAGTATAGGTAGCCAAATTTTGCTAAGTCTCTTAACCTTAATTTTAGCCCTCCAAATCCTGTTGATATTCCTTGTGGATCTGTGGGCCATTCATAAACAGAGATTCCCATCGGTCCCAAAACCCGAGCTTGAGCATACGTCGCCATAGACATACCTGTGGTTTGGGAAATGATTGCCGAGATAAGATGTGAACAACCAGCATCATAGTTCCAAACCGCTCCAGGCTCGTTGACCATTGGTAAATCGAGGACATACTGAATCCAGTCTGGCGCCAATCCCATTGTTTGTGCACTAGACTCAAATCCCGAGGACATCGTGAGCAAATGCCATATGGTCATGGCGTCTTTCTGTGGACTCGGGTTTGCTATAGTTCGGTCTGGAAAATAGTCCAAGACCGAATCATTGACGCTTGTGACATAACCATCTGCTATCGCAGCACCAAGGATTGTTGCGGAAATGCTTTTGGTAATTGATGCTACTGTTCCAAGAGTATCTGGTCCTAAGCCGGGCCAGTAAGCTTCATACAACAGGTATCCATTTCGGATTAGCAGAAACCCTGTTAGTCCATCTATTGGGTGTATGTGGTTCCAAAATTCGTCTAGTCGGGAAGAATTCATTCCTTGAGATTCAGGTGATTGAATTTGCCATCCGACTGTGGGCCAGTAATCACGATTTTGAATGAGTGTGAAGTGGGGGCTGGTTATAGGTGTGATTACTGAGGCTAAGAAAAGGGGGATTAAAACAAGAATCCAAATCTTCTGTTTTGACATGTATAACAGCACCCGTTAGGTGAACCAGAGAAGTTTTATCATATATTTCTATGAACGGGAACCGGCAGGTACGATTTTCGACCTGTGTTAGAGTTTTTCTCAGCAGTTTAGTAACCAGCAAATTCTGTTTTCAGCATTCCACGAAAGGCAAGTACAAAATGGTATTTAATGCTGTTTTCTTCGTTGATACATGTTGCCGACAATAACAGGGATCACAGTTAGTAAAAGTACAACTATGAAGGGTAAAATTTGTTGCAAAACTGATGGTGTGTAATTAGTTGTGTCACCAATTATTGCTGGAAAGAGAAATTCCTCAAAGACCGAATAGAAATCTGAATAAGTATACCTGATTGCTCCAGCAATTACAAGGACAAGGTCCTGTTTCGGCAGTATGAATACCCGCAGACCACCAGCCCCACGCATAGAGTACCCCGAAATTATCGGATCAGCCCACCATTGATAGCCATAACCATAGCCATTAGAAAACAGAAAATGTGCTTTCGTACATTCGGTCACCCATTCTGCGGGAAGTAGCTGAAACGGTCCCCAAGAACCATTATTCAAATACAGATAGCCGAATTTGGCTAAATCCCGTAGACTCAAAGCGAGATTCCCAAATCCGATTGTATTTCCTTGTGGGTCTGCATCCCACTCAAAATTAGAAATTCCCATCGGTGTAAAGAGCTGATCTCGAGCCAACTCGGCCATAGCTATTCCCGTTGATTTACTAATTATTGCTGAGATGAGATGCGGACACCCTCCGTCATACTTCCAGACTTCTCCGGGTTCATGAATCATGGGTAAATCAAGAAGGTATTGGACCCAGTCTGAGCTAAAACCCATTGTTGCGGCATTAGATTCAAATCCGGAGGACATAGTGAGGAGATGATGAATTGTCATAGCATCCTTGCGCGGATCCGGATTCTCAAAAGTTCGATCAGAAAAATAATCCAAAACCGAGTTGTTAATACTTGTAATGTAACCATCAGCCATTGCGACCCCGAGGACACCCGCTGTAAAACTTTTGGCTATCGAGGCAAGTCTCCAGAGATAATCTGGCCCTACACCTGGATAATAGACTTCATACAACAGATACCCGTTTCGAATAAGCACAAATCCTCCTAAATCAGCTCTTTCATTCATTTGCTCCCAAAACACGTCTAACTGGACGGAACTCATTCCTTGAGTTTCAGGTGGTGCCATTCGCCAACCTGCTGTAGGCCAATAATCACGGCTCTGCACAGGTAAAATGTGGGTACCTGCAACAGGTGAGATTAGGGATACTAATATTAATGGAATCAAAGTGAGAACCCAATTCTTTTGGATTGACATCTTCAGCAACATCCACAAGGATATCACACAAAGAGTTCACCAGGTATTTTTATGAACGGGAACCGGCAGGTGCGATTTTCAACAACCTTGATTAGATATCTCGCCAAAACTGTAACTCTTGAATTCTTTTTTTGGCATTCAGCCTTAGGAAAAATCATAGTGGGTTCAAGACCGTTTTCCTTGTCGGAACTTATTAACAATTACAATTGGGATCACAACGATAAGGAGTACAATCACAAAAGGTAAAATTTGTTCGCTTACCGATTGAGGGTAACTAATAGGGTCACCAATGATTGCGGGATAAAGAAATTCCTCAAAGGCAGAATAATAGTCAAGAATACCAAAGACTGATGCGCCAGCAAATACGAGGACTATGTCCTGTTCGGGAAGGATAAAAACACGAATCCCACCTGTCCCACGCATAGAATATCCTGAAATGACAGGATCAACCCACCACTGATAGCCATAACCAACACCATTTGGTAAAAGAAAGTGTGTTTGGGTACATTCAATCACCCATTCTGAGGGGACTAGTTGGAAAGGGCCCCAAGTTCCATTATTCAAGTACAGAAACCCAATTTTGGCTAAATCCTGTAAATTCATAGTTAAATGTCCAAATCCCATCGTGTTCCCTTGTGGGTCTGCATCCCATTCATAATTGGAAATTCCCATTGGCCCGAAGAGCCGGATTTGAGTGTATTCCGCCATGGGTAGACCTGTTGTTTGTGTGATGATTGCCGAGATGAGATGTGAACAACCACCGTCAAAGTTCCAGACTTCTCCAGGTTCGTGTATCATAGGCAAATCGAGAATGTATTGTATCCAGTCATTTGGAAGAACAATTTGTTCAAGTTGGGATTCAAACCCAGCAGACATAGTGAGCAGATGCCGAATTGTCATAGCATCCTTGCGCGGATCCAGATTCGCTATTGTTCGGTCTGGAAAGAAGTCTAAGACGGAAGAATTGATGCCCGTAACGTATCCCTCTGCTAGGGCAACACCAAGAGCTGTCGCAGTAACACTCTTGGCGACTGAAACAACACTCCAGAGGTGATCTGCGTCCACACCAGGATAGTAAGCTTCATAGATCAGATACCCGTTACGGATAAGCAAGAATCCTCCCAGAAGTGCTTCTGTATACATATAATTCCAAAATTCGTCCAATCGAGTTGAATTCATGTTTTGAGCCTCAGGGTGCAGAAGTCGCCAACCTGTAGTAGGCCAATAATCACGTCTTTGAATTGATGAAGAAGAGGTGCTAGCCACAGGTGAAAATGTCGATGCAAGTAATATTGGAAGTATCAACAGTATCCAGCGTTTTGTCCTCAACATTTTCAGTAGCCCCGGAAGGGTTGACCATTGAAAGGATTTTCCCATATTTTTATGCAGGGGAACCAGTAGGTTCGATTTTCAACGAGAGTGGCGTACAATTATCAGAAATTAGGAACTTGGGAATTCTGTTTTTAACAAGCCATAATAAATAAGGCCATAACGAGTTCCATTTTCGATTCGCGCTTCGCGTAAATGTCCCTCTTTCTTAAATCCAAGTCGTTCAGCGAGTTTGATACTCGGATGGTTAGTATCACGAGTTATGACAATTACCTTATGTGCTCCCAAGTCATGGAAGAGAAATTCCAAGGAACGCTGTGCGGCTTCCGTCGCAAAGCCTTTTCCTAGGTATCCCTGACCCAAGAACCAGCCAAGCTCAAAGGAGGGGACATTCCATTTGTTGGGTTCAATCCAGATCTCACCAATGTAAATGTTGGTCTTTTTTTCCCAGATACCCAATACGAAACGTTTTCGGGAGTCCCACTCCGCTGCATGTTTTTGAACCTTAGTTTCCGCTTCTTTTATTGTCTTAATTGTGGCAACCTCTTCAACATTTGGGAAAAGAAATTCTCGGTTATTATTGCGTTCTAAAAGTGCGAAGAGCGCTTTTCCATCTCCATCGGAGTATCTTCTTATCAGTAGACGTTGACTCTCCAGTTTTTCAGGAAGCTCTGATAATATCCCGGGCATCAGCTCCACCGATTTGAATGATTATGTTGCTGATGTATCGTATTGCATCATTCCCATGAGATTTCCTTCTGTATCTTTGAAATACTGATAATAACCAACCTTTGGTATCGTGATTTTTTTCCCGACAAGCTTCCCTCCATTCGTTTTCACCAGTGAAGCATAGTTGTCCACATTGTCGACACCGATGACATTCACTGTGGTTCCTTCAGGAAAGTCCTCTCGCTTAGCAAAGGATCCGTTTATTCCAGGCTCAGAGTCGTCACCAGTTCCCAGAAACCAATGATCAACCGGGCCTTTCCATTTTTCTACCTTCCATCCAAACACGGTCTTGTAGAACTTTGTAATTCGTTCTACATCATCTGCAGGAATTTCAAAATCAATAACTCGCGGCATAGAAACCACATCAATCAATAATCTGGTTTCTCTCTTAAAGCCGCTAATTTGAATCTAACGGTTCCGGTTAGTAAATTACTCATTTTCGTTGTGGTATTTTCCCTACGGGTGATATGTAGACAGTAAATTCGTCTTTGCCGTCAACGCCGATGAAAGCATCCGCAGATTTTTGATTGTAGGCCGCGATAGCACACGTTCCAGCTCCAATGGCTTCACAGGCTAAATAGAGGTTTTGGCAGATGTGCCCAGCTTCAATTGCCGCGCCTTTGTGTGCCATAATGCTATAGCGCCATTCGATGCGATACGGAATGATCGCCCAAATAAAGATGACTGCCCCGCGCCCTGCGAATGTTTGACCCCCACAGATTTCAGTCATTCGATCAGGAAAATCAGGTTCTCCTGGTGTCTCGCAGTAGAGTTTGTGTTCAAGGGCTAGATAACGATAAACCCCGGGTTGAAGTCCATCGACGCGATTCACCAGAAGATAGGTTTCATAGGGATGTCGTGAACCACCAGAGGGAACGGTGCGTTTAGTGGTCTCTACTTTACCATGACGGTGATCCACTTTGATTTCCCGAATACCCTGTGTGGCCCATAGTAAGAAGGACAATTCTTCAATCGTAAGGGGATCTTTTGTGAAACCACGATTGCTTTTACGACGGTTTATGGCATCAAGTAACGGGATTTGGCCAATGGTGAAGTCTTTGGGTGCTACCAAGTCGATGAGCTCTGCATCATTGGGATAATCCTTCTGATACGGAGGAGGAGGGATTTTCTTCATTTGATCGGGAAGCAGTTCAGGATGTTTCTCTTCTATTTTCACGATTTTCTCATGGTCTGCAGCCTTGAGGAAGGTCCGACCTTTTTCTATCACTAATATCACCCATAACAAAATGCATTTTCAAAGAGGAGGAATAAATGCCAACCAGTTCGTTTGACTCATTAATCTTCCTTATAGAGGGAAGAAATGCTGATGAAGGTAACTGAATGATTCGATTAATTTTCTCTTTTCACTCTGATAAAGACGAAAAGGCCTCCAATTACGACAACAAACCCGATAACTCCAGCTAAAATAATTGGTAAATGGACCATTACTGGAGGAACATCCGGCGAGGCTTCAACAAGCCAACTTGACACTTTTCGCACTAAATCCCATTCGGAATCAGTATCATTCAGCCTTTCACGGAACACCGCCCCATCCCGATCACTACCTTCCTCAAACTCCGGATGAGGCGTACACAAACAAACAGTTCCCGCCCCAAAATAAAATACAATCATGCCAGACCCCCCATTATCCGGATACGATAAGATTGGAATAGTATCGGCTACACCAGCCC
>JAEOSA010000103.1 GCA_016840595.1 Candidatus Hermodarchaeota archaeon
AGGAGAGCCAACATTGTATGAACGCCTCTCTGACTTGATTCAAGAAATTGAACATCGTGGTTGGACGAGTTATCTTGTTAGCAATGGTACAAACCCACAAGTTCTAAACCAAATTGATGAGCCTACGCAGCTGTATATTTCTCTTGTTGCACCTGATAAGAAAACTCACCAAGAACTCTGTCGGCCTTTAGTGCAAGGGGCTTGGGAGCGTTTGCAGGAATCATTAGATTTGTTCTCTACACTATCCTGTCCAACGGTTGTGCGAATGACTCTAGTTGCAGGACGTAATATGCATAAAGTTTCACAATATGGACAAATGCTAGTTGAAGCAGAACCCGATTTCATTGAATGCAAATCATATATGCATGTTGGTGGAAGCATGAAACGATTATCTCGTGAAAACATGCCTTCTATGAAGTCAATTCGAGAATTTGCAGAAGCCCTCGCTAAGGAGACTAGCTATTTGGTTACTAATGAGGACACCGTTAGTCGAGTGGTACTATTATCGAAAAATTCCTAAGGTTTGGTTATTACTCAGCCAATGGGAAGTGCTTTGATTCTATCCCTTTAGGCGTTACGATAAGAAGGTCGATGCCTTCTCCTGACATTGCATCTCGTCGCGTAGCTGAACGGATTGCTTTAACGGCAAGCTGAATTGCTTCTTCTTTGGTAAGATCTTCGCGATAATTCGCTTCCAACACACCTAGCACTAGAGATGTAGCAGTGCCAACTGCTGCATAAGTTTCTTCGATAAGGGATCCAGCCAGATCAAGGCTGTATAGGTGTGATCCATCAGAATCTACACCGCCAATCAAAGTTTGAGTAAGATATGGCATGTACTTGCGGCTGAAGAGAATGTTGGAAAGCAATTGTGCTGCGGCATTGACTGTAATCGCCCTTCGGTTTTCAAGTTCAAAAAGATTGGATTCAGCCATTAAGAATGACGAAAGCATTTGATAGTCTCCACTTACACCTGCACTTCCGACAACGATGTTATCGGTTATCGGAAAGACTTTCTTTCCTGTTTTGCTGACAATGGTATAACCCCATAGAACTCGTTTTTCGGCTCCAATAACAACCCCGTTTTGAAAGGTGATTCCAACGGTTGCGGCTCCAAAGAAGGGGGTAAGATCTGTTTGTCCACTCATGATTGATTACCTGCCTCAGCTATCGTAGGGAAGCAATTAAAAAACCTTTTTGACTTGCTTCTTGTTTGAGCTGGAATATATCTTGAACCCATTCACCAAATTGAAGTACATCCAAAGTAGCAAAGAACTGCTAGACGTAGCCTTTGCTCGTGCTTCAAAACTGACATTGCCCAAGTCAAAAAAACCAGCCCACGTACGGGCTAGAGACAGAGAAATTGCTAAACTAAAAAAAGTTAAGGACGTTCTTACTTCCCGGCTTGAGGACATTGTCTCACGGTTTCCCAATTTTGATGAAATTCATCCTTTTTATCGTAATCTTGCTGATACCGTTGTTACAATTGATGAGATACGGCAGGCTCTCGCGTCGGTTTCATCAGCCACTCGAATTATTAAAGGAATAATTCAGGAAAGCATTCGAAAATTAAGAAAAGCAGAATCGCCATCTGCAGCACGTAAGTTGAGATCTGCGGCTTATGGTAGAATCTCTTCCGTAATAAAACGCATAAAGCCCCGTCTCGCAGTTATCCGACAAGCTTCCTTAGAATATCGTCGATTTCCCTCAATCAATCTGGAGTTTCCAGTTATTGTTGTTGCGGGTTATCCTAATGTTGGCAAAAGCTCGCTTGTTGCACTACTTTCCTCCGCAACGCCTGAAATTGCTGAATATCCCTTCACCACCAAAAAAATTAGTGTGGGTCATATTCCATTGGATTCAGGAGAGGGGCAAATTCTCGATGTTCCGGGACTTTTAGACAGACCGATGGCAAAAAGAAATCCGATTGAACGAAGAGCTATTGCAGCAATTCAATATTTGGCGGATACTATAATTTTCCTCATTGACCCAACTCTGAACTGTGGTTATGAACTTTCCAGCCAAATTGCATTACTTCATGAAATAACCAGTACTTTCCCTAATTTTGACATATTTCCAATATTGAATAAAGGTGATATTGCTTCAAAAACTGAAATTATGATTGCCCGCGATTCCATTGATAGACTTGATATTCCGGTTATTAGCACATTGACTGAGGATGGAGTGAAACAGGCTTTCCAGAATGTTGTTAATCAATCTGAGAAGGTTCAGGAAAAGCTCCGTCTCCTTCAAAGCCGATCCCTTTGACTGAAATGTATGCAGGGGCGCCTACTTCGCCTTTCACATCAAATTTGATATTGAGGAACTTTTCTGCAACATGAATGTTTGTTATTGTATGCATAGCGAGTTCAGAAACAAAAAATGAGGATTCACCTTCAGCTAACGCGATATAGGGAATGACCATATCAGCTTGGTGAACATCGACTGGAGCAGATGTTTTTAGCTCTTGAATCAATGATGCGGCCGCTTGTTCACCAACTACTTCAGCCTTCAGCTTCCGCTGGCCGAGAGCATCTGCTCCTATTATACGATTTTTTTGCTTGCTAGTCCATAGGCTGATGCCGCTTCCAGGAGACAGAGTATCTGAGCTGTGTTCGATTTCAAAGGCTTCGATCTGAATGCCTCCTTGCGAGAGAGTATTTGCAGCCGCGTTTGCTTGTCGTTCAGCTACATGACGCGGTAAAGACCCACAGTGAGATAGTCCAAATATCTTAGGGGCCTCTTGATCCTTCTTCAAACATAAGGAGGTTAATTTTCTTACAGGGAGAAGATTGGTGTTGATGCGACCTCCACCTCGTGGATAGTAACCGCGTTTTTCTATTTCCACCATGCCCTGATAGTTCATTTGCTGTAATCGAGGGAGCATTACATGTTGTAGATATTCTATGGGAGGACTCCAGGCGACATTGGTGCCCCCGGAAAGTTGCGCACGGACTGGTTGTTCACAATATGGAGCAACAATCATGACACCTTGCAATACAAGCGTAATCGCCCCTGCTGTGCCGATGTCAACTGTCAGTTGTCCTCCTTTGCGATTTTGGGGGTCGAATTCGATTCGGTTTGATCCAACGTGAGTTCCTTTTACTTGAGCACGTGTTAGTTCTTTGACAGCTAAAATTCCATGAAGATGTTGAGGGCGGAGCCCTGGTGTTTTCCTCTTAGCACGGATTTTTTCGACAACCACCTTTTTCCCTAAAACCGCCCCAAATGCAACTGCTGAGCGGAGAATTTGACCTCCTCCCTCGAGAACCGAGCCATCTATTTTGACAACCATTTTTCCGTCACTGAAATTGCTTTATACTGGTTGAATTAAAGTGCATATACAATGACAGGAATTTGTATTAGTACGATGCAGGTTCATTCAAAGAAATGGCTTGCTTTCGCTCTTGAACTAAAAGGTGACAAACTTGTTGCCTGTACTTCATCTCCGAATTCTGCGCAGGAGGCAGAAAGTAGCTTAAAAGGAGCCCTCCAACGGTTAGAGCGATTAAGAGAGTTGGATGAGTCATTCAAATCTTCCCGAATGGAAGAGATAGGACACAGGCTTGGTCAGCTCTCAGATGGGAAAGGACACCCGTTTAGCCTTGAAGAAATTTCACAGAAAAACTGGTCTCCAGCACGTCTAGCGATCTCAAGACAATTATTGCAAGTAGAAAAAGGGAACGTCATCTCCTATGGAGGATTAGCAACACTTTGCAAATCTTCACCTCGTGGTGTAGGATCTGTGATGCGAAGTAACCCTGTTCCATGGGCAATTCCTTGCCATCGAGTCATTCACTCCAATGGAACACTCGGAAAACTTGGAGGAACCACTAGCGGTACAAAAGAGAAAGCAAGGATTTTACAGTCAGAGGGAGTGCCCTTCAATTCTGATGGAACTGTACAAAGAAAAGCAATTCTAAAGTAGGTGAGAGAATTTTGAGGCGACCAGGCTTGTTCATTGGGAGATTTCAACCACTTCACAATGGACATGTACACGCCTTGAAAGACATTTTTGCGCAAGAAGAACAAGTTATTATTGTTATTGGAAGTGCGCAGGCATGTAATACCCCGGATAATCCGTTTACAACCGGAGAACGCGTCATGATGTTAGAAAGTGTTTTAGAAGGATTAGAGGTTCCATGTTCGCGTTTCCAAATTATTCCGGTTCCTGACATCCATAATTACCGAAAGTGGGTGAACCATGTAAAACAGTATGTGCCGCCATTTGGTGTAGTGTACACAGGCTCAGAAACCACCCGCCAATTATTTTCTGAGCAAAACCATCAAGTTAAGAGAATCGTTTTACGAAAAAAGAAGGTACTTTCTGGTACTGAAATACGGCGACGGATGATTCAGGGAGAAAATTGGGAATCTTTGGTTCCTCGAACGGTTTTCAAATTAATCCAGCAATTAGATGGCGTTCAGCGAGTTAGGTCGCTTTCTTTTTAGTATCCGATTGTCCTACAATTTCGAGAATTCTTTGAAAGATTCCTTTTCGACGATCTTGCGATGAACGATAAAGCCGTTCAACGATTAATTCTGGAGTGGATTTTGCGATTTTACTAAATTCAGGTGAGCGATTAACCATTAGATTGAGCTGGGAATCTAAACCTGTGGCCTCAATACCATCCACACGGATGGGTACACGCGCCATTTGAATAATATCTTCTGCTAAATGAGAGACGAATATTACACAAGAATTCGGATTTTCTGAAAATAGTTCGAGAATTGCAGCAACCACTTTTGCTGCAGCACCCGGTTCGGTACTCGCCTCCCATTCATCGAAGAGGGCAAGTTTGGATGCATCGCTTAGTACGATATTCGCCAGATTAGTCAATGAGGATTCAAAAGCTCCAGCAGATAGCATACCAGTCGCTTTTGCATAGTAATACAGTTCGTCAAAGATACCAACCTCTGCTTGAGAAGCAGGGACCAACATGCCCATCTGCGCCAGAATCGCAATTTGTGTCACATTTTGGAGTAAACAGCTTTTTCCTCCACTATTTGCCCCGGAAAGTAAAACCACACGTTCTCCGGATGTTAGTTCAGGTGTCCAGCTATTTTGTCCGATTGTATAAGAAACTGGGACGACTTCTAGCTTACTTGATAATGCTTCATGTGAGAGAAAGAGGTTTCGACCATTTTGAAATGCTAATCCAACTCCGTTCTCCTTTACTTTCGGAACTGATAGTTGATAGTCCCTCGCAAATTGGCCAATTGCTTGAAAAACGTCGAAGTCTAGTAATGTCTGAACAGCATCTTTGACTATTTTATCAAAATGTTCGAGTTTGGAAGCTACTTCGGTTTTCAACCGATGTTCTCGAGCATGCATAGCGCGTCTCAAGTTATTTTGTAGATTGCTTGCATGTTGTCGGTTGGCTTGGATAGGCAATGCAAGGCTTTGTGAAAATATTCCATCAACCCATTCGAGTTCATTTCGCTCAAGTTGCAATAAACGAGCCAGATGGTCCTCAGAATCTTGCAGGGCTGAGACTAATATTTCAAAGACCTGAGGAGGTAAATATTGACGAAGCTGTTCTGCACCAATAGATTCAGCAGTGGACGCTTCAAGAATGCTGATTATTTGATCGCCTTCAAGGACCACTTGGCTACTTGAAACCTCTTTACGAATTCTATCATTTGCCCAGATTTCTGTTTCACTTAGAATAGTTTCGTATTTTTGTGTAGCCAATCTAAGGCGGTCATAATCGGAATCAGCGCCTTCAGAAATCTCCCCTGAACTTGTAATCTTAGTAATCATTGATGCGAGTTCATTAAGGGCAGATAGGTCGAGTTTTTCAATAAAGCTTTGAAGAGCAGCAGTCGGAGGGAGTTTAGTGAGTGCCTCTGCAGCAGCACAAATTGCTAGAATAGTTTCATGGTTTGTTGCATAAAAGGCAATTATCGATTCAGGTGAAACCTCAGCTTGAGTAAATTCAGCTTTTAATAAATCTAGATTACCAGCATGTTCTGCGACTCCACTCATCCCTCCCACTTCTAGAGCTGCAATGATGTAATCATATGATTTGAGATATTCGTCCAATCTTTCTCCTGGTTTCAATCGGATGAGTCGTGATGTTTTTCCTGCTTTGTACTGTTTCATAAGATTATGTGCTTCATCATTGTCGGTGAGTATAACCCGCCATGTTGCCAATGAAGGTGTTGCCCCTCGACGAAGAGGGCGAGCATTTGAAAGCAAACCCCCCATGTGCTCTAGTTGTTCCATTGAGCACTGTTTCACCAATTCAAGGGCTTGTTGAAACCAATCTAGACGTTGAGTGATCACATCGATTTTTGATGAAGGAAGAGGATAGTAGAGAGATAACTTATCTTTAGCAAAAAGGCTGTTCGCGTATGACTGAATGATACTCAGAATACGTTGGTAAATCCTTTGAATATCCTCGGTTTTTAAGACTTCAAATGCGCTGATGCCTTCTCGTATTGTGTATGCATCCTGTACAATGTCGAGAGCTTTTTTCTTTCCTACACCAGGAATGCTTGCAAGTGTAGCAACTTGTGCATTATTAATAATTTCAAGGGCAGCAAGTTCGGAGCCAAACACACCAATTAGTTTTTCAGCAAGGCGAGGTCCTACGCCTGGAATCTGGTCCAATCGTTCTAGCTCTGGCAAATAGTTTCCTCCCGTTCGTACAGTGCATTTTTGAACAGCTATTTAATCTTCACCCCCCTCCATAGAACTGGATAAATGACTTTATAAGGCATAATGAAATTCCACTGGGTTTATCATTTAATGAAAACGAGGGCATAGAACAGTGATATCAACTATACTCGTAGCAATTTTCGGGCTACTGTTAACATTCATTGTTACTTTCATTGTGATGCCTTACGTCATCAAGGCGATGAAGAAGCGCAACATTGTTGGTGTTGATGTTCATAAGGTGGATAAACCAAAAGTCGCTGAAATGGGTGGAGTTGGTATACTCCTTGGTGTAACTGTTGGAAGCCTTGTTCTTTTTGTTTTA
>JAEOSA010000331.1 GCA_016840595.1 Candidatus Hermodarchaeota archaeon
TCCTTTATATTGATGTAGGTTCGATTTCTTGTTTAATTAATAATATTAGAAATCAGGTATACCACGACATAAATTAAAGTTTTTGGGCAAAAATCATCGATTATACTAATACCCAAGTTTGACACAAAATTGACAAGGGTGTTCGTAGTTACGCCTATTTATGATCCAAAAACAAACGAAACTACGAACAAGCGTAGTAAAGCCGAACAGAAATATATCTTTTCCTATTGGAACAATCCAAACTGTGGATGATTACTACGAGAAACTCGATTTTTCCAGAGTTTTCGGAAAACACAAGAAGAAGGGAGTCTCAATTGATTCTCTCGTTAAAGCCCTGATAAGCTACAAGCTCACCGAGAATCTGAGCATCTCAAAGGCAAGTGATTGGATCAATCGACCAGAGGTTCTTAAAGAATTCAATCTTGAGGAATTCGAGCAACGGACTTTGTTCCGCACACCAGAGATTATTGGTGAAAACGTCCTTGAAATCGTTGCAGACATTCAGGATATCCTTTTCGATTTGTACGATTTTGAACACACGGATACAAACATCGACTGGACGAGTATCACACTTCATGGTAAGAAAGCACGGTTGGGGAAATATGGATACAGTAGGGAACACAGGCCGGACAAGAAACAGATTACAATGGGTCTCAGCGAACTCGCTTCTCCGATAAACATTCCAGTTGGATTCACGGTAAGGGCTGGAAATGTGACTGATGTGGTACACTTCAATGATACCTATGAGCAAATCAAGAGAAAACTGAAAGAGGGTTCTCTTGTGATATTCGACAAGGGCGCCCACAGCAAAGAAAATGTGGAAACGATCCTGAATGACAACCTGAAGTATCTGTCATCGAAGAAACTGAACACCAGCGATGATAAACGGATTAAGAAATTCAGGAAGACAAACGCCGAATTGATAGATGAGAAAGATGGAATCTATGGTATCAAATACGAGAAACCAAGCAGAATCGATTACTTCTTTTTCTCTGAGAAACTGAAAAATGACAGGCTGAAGACCAAACACAGACGTGCATTGAAGAAATTTGAAGACGCTAAGGCTATACAAAACAGCATAGACAATAATAAAGGTCTACCGAAACGGTTTCAGATCAACAATGAACTGGTCGATGTAACCTATCAGTATCAGACCAAACTCAAAGAACTCAGTAAGAAAGATGCGCTAAAGCTTGTGAAGAGTGCTCAGATCAACGGAAGGGAAGGTTTTTTCTGCCTTGTATCTAACAAGGATTTGACACTTCAAGAGGCTTTGGCGACATACCGTAAAAAGGATTCTATTGAGAAGAAGATAGATTCGCTGAAAAATGTTGTCAAGATTAAACCTATACGCGTATGGTCCGATAACAGCATTTGCGGGATGCTCGTTATAGGCTTTATTGCTCAATTATTCTTATCGTTGATTCAATATGAACATGAAGAACTGAAACACACCTCAACAAAATTCATCAAAAAGAGCCTATCGAATTTGACAGTTACGGTTGAATTTGGCAAAAACCCTCAAAAAAGATATATCTACTCGAACTTTGACCCGATAAATGAGATGATTTTAGCTCAAAAAGGGGTGTTGATATAACGAATTGCCCATGAAAAGGGCCTCTGGATGACATCTGTCAAACTTCATTTCCTGTCGAAATCAGAGGATCTGCTGTCAAACTTAGGTAACAATTGGTAATTGACATCAAATATAATAAAAGTTTGTCTCGTTAGAACATATGCTCCAGATAGGGACCGGAGGTTTGGAGGACACAGGACTTAGTATCCCGGACTCTG
>JAEOSA010000332.1 GCA_016840595.1 Candidatus Hermodarchaeota archaeon
AAAAAAAGTCCTAGATACATTGGGTGTCTCACATATTTGTATGGACCCGTTGTGATCAACTTATGATCTTCTTGAACTTCCAAGGTTATAGACCATTGTTTGTCTAAGTGTTGGTGAACCCGGATCAAAAAGAAAATTGAACCAATTGCTACAACTATACCCAGCCATTGAATCCATCCACTTATGGGAATAACCGTCCATTTCCACCAGGATGGCGATAAAAGATAGAGCACTAATCCTAAAACTCCAAAAACTCCTATGATCAAAGTGATTATTTTGAATCCAATTCCAACCTCTTCAGTCGTCTTTAACTTCTCCATAACACCAGCAACAGAATCGTGAGTTTTTGTCTTTCGTCCGTAATAAAATCGAACAAGTGTGAAGAGTGCCCAAAGCGTTATGAAAGAAAGTCGAAAAAAGAGACTCATATCCATAATTAACATCTTTACACACGTAACTGACAAGATGAATTGTACTATTGACGCGCTATGTAAGACCTCTTTTAATTGCTGGCTATTTTACTCTTGCGTTCTTACTAGCAAGTTTAAGTCATACATATTTCTGTTAATTAGTTTAGTATTCTAATTTCAGAGTTTTATTTCTGTGATTTGGGTATTCCAATCCATCTTGGAGTTCTATTCACGTATTCTCTATATTTACCTCCATACTTTTCCAAAAGGAAGCGTTCTTCAGTCCCTATCGAAATGTGCATTAGAATTATTTCTAATACCGCATATAGAAGAAAAACCCAGGAAGCACATGCTATCCCAATACCTATATTCGCCAAAAAACCCGATAAACACGCAGGATTCCTTGAAACTCTGTAGATCCCTTTAGTAACGAGTTCACCAAGCGGCGTAGTACCAAAGGAGACAAAAACTATGACACCTATAACCAGAGAGAGAACCCATATGGCAAGACCCCAATAGAACCAGAATGTGTCTAGCTTAATTGGGAGAAAGACACTGTAAACCATACTGGCGAGTGTAAGTGGGAGATATAATTTGTCTGAGACCTTCTCAGCTTTAGTTCTTGGAACATTAGGCACAGTCCTAAATTTCTTCATTGCTTCTTTGTTAATGAAAACCCAAGATACAAATCCAATTAAAAGATTAAGAAGCACAAAGATCCAAGCGTTCCATAAGCCCAACTCGAACGCTGGTATAAATGACATAATGATCCTTCTCATTTTTATCGGAACCCCCACTCACAGTACGGGTCTCCCATTGCTATGCACCGTGTCTCTTTGACATGTAGGTTCTTGACAGAGGAGAAGAAGCCATTGAGGAAACCCGTAGTAAAATGACAAGAGGCGTCCTTGGTTGCAAATCCAAACGATTCGCAATTCTCCTTCATTCTTATTGTATCACCCAACGTAATCTTGCCTACTTTGCAGTATTCTATAATATCAATTAAACGATTGACTGCGAGATCCTCCCGTATCCCGGCTTCCATCAGGTGTTCACCGACCTCTTTTCCCGTTTTAGCTCCGCCCATCCGCAACTCCATCTGGTATCGTTCACTATAAAGAGTGGGACGAGTAACATGGAAAATGAGGTAGAAGGCGAGTCCGCTTCCTAATCGAGGACGACCCCCTAGCGGTCGATTGTGGGTTACATATGCTACAAGTTGATCCATCAAGCGGTCATGTATCCTTTCTACAGTCGAGTGGTCAATACCTTCAAGGAAATATTTCAGTTCAGGGATTTCCCCAGGTACAAGTTTGAGTTCGCAGAAAGGATCCCCTAAACCTATACACTTGGACTCAACCACATTCCAGTCCC
>JAEOSA010000104.1 GCA_016840595.1 Candidatus Hermodarchaeota archaeon
GTTTGGAGCTGTTTAGCAAGGTAGAAGCGAAATCCAGGATTAAGCGCTACACCACCAGTTACAGCAACCGGTTTTACCACTCCCACTCGTTGAGAGAGCGTAGCGATTTTGGCAGCCATAGCTTTGTGTATCCCCGCAGCAATGTTCGCAGGCGCGTCACCAGCACCAATTCGTCCAATGACTTCACTTTCAGCAAAAACAGTACAGGTACTACTAATGACAGAGGGAGAATTTGCCTTGAGGGCAAGAGAACCCAATTCTTGGATTGGAATTTCTAAAACTTGTGCCATCACTTCTAAGAAGCGTCCAGTTCCAGCACTGCATTTATCGTTTAGTTCAAAGTCCGTGGGTCGTCCGTTTGATCCGATGCGGATGACTTTCGAATCCTGACCGCCAACGTCGATGAGCGTTTGAATTTCTTTGTTGAGACTATGGATGCCAATCCCATGACAAGTGATTTCGGTCACGGATTTACTGGCAAAATTAGCTTGACTCCGACCATATCCTGTGCTAACCATTGCGATTCCAGAGAGGCCTTGTTTTGATTGCGACGCTAGTTCATCAAGACAGCGTTGGACAGACTTCTTGGCAGTGGCACCCGTAGCAAGAAGAAACCTGGCTCTGACCTTACCTGTTGAGTCAATGAGTACTGCCTTTGTCGTGGTGGATCCGACATCAATTCCAATACCATAATTGGATTGTTTTACCAAAGCGGTTAGACCTCAGAGAATCATTTCCAATAGGGCGTCAATACGAGTTTCGGCTTGTGCTTCATTATATTGTTGGCTATCAACCATATCTCCTTCGATTATGACACCAGGCACTCCTGTTCGTCGAGTGATTTCCTCTTTTGTAACCATCTGACCCAGCGAATAGCGTTTACAGGAACGAACAGAAAACAGTACGAATCCATCAAGTTCGTAATCCTTGATTAGATTACACATCTTGTCAATTTTAGCCGAGAGCCCCTTATTCAACCAGATTTTGCTATAAACTTGAGCTATACTCTCAAGAGTTGCACCCCGGGGGATGTTTGCCGACCACGCGTGGGTATAAGAGTCGGCAGGGAAAACGACGCCTTTCTTCGCCAGTGTGTTGAAGAAATTGTAGATGGTGAACCAAGGCGGGATGTTATCCCAAAGGAGTCGGACTCGTTCTTCACGAATGGCACCAAGTCCTTGTTTGACTCGTTCTTTGACTTCACTATAGAAGGCTTGATAGAAGTCGATGGCTTGCTGAGTTCCTCGCAGAGCCACAATGGGAGCCATTGAGAGAAATCGATCAGCACAATTCAACGGTGAAGGTTTATTCTTGCACGCTTCGAGAGACTTGGTCCAAAGATTCACAGCGGTATTAGAAAGGTCAGCAACTTGTAGTAATTTTTCTTCATCATAGGATTGATTGAAGGTTTCACTCATGAATGTAATTAGACCCTCGAGGTTGGATTTGACATAAGCAAGATGATGGGGAGGTTGATCTCCCTCTAAAGGTGGCGTATCAACAAGGTACACTGGGGCCCCAGTCATTTCGGATACCGCTTCATACCACCCAAGAACTGTTCCGCAAATATTGTTACAAGCTAGCAATGCTTGGGGAGTAGGTAGACCTGTGAGAGGACTTTGTTCAGGTTTTTTCACAGATCCGATGCTTGAGCGTGCATATGAACACAGTTCCTGAGAAAAGCCCAGTTCTTCAGCAAACCCACAGAGTAGCGGCCCACATTTTTCTGCCCCCACGATGGCTCCGTATTGCTCGGGGTAAGCGGCAACTGTATCAAATGCAACGGGAATTTCAACAGGAAAACCAGATGTTACCCAAACAAGTCGTCCGTTTTGTGATGCGGTTTTGGTGCTTAGGATGTGCAGAGTCATAGTTTCTCGAAGAAGCTTGCTTGTGTTGAGTTTTCTGTAGGCTTTCTCTTTCGGTGGTTCAGTTGTTGTATTTTGTGACATCTTTTCGCATACATCCTTTATCGTTTAACACTTAATGTTTCGAGGAAACTTTGCAACCGACCTTCAATTCGGACACTGTCTGAGAACTCGGGATCTAGAGGTAAGCGTACGGTGAGTACTTTCTTTTTCTCAGCGATTTTGAGCATATCAGGGATTTCGAATTGGTCAGGGTCGCAGAATGAATGTTCTGCGATAATTAATCCGTCAATTTCGAGCTTGTCAAATATCGCCTCAAGAAAGTTGAGTCGGTCTGGTAAACCTTCTTGTGTGGGTTCAGCAGGAGCCGAGATAATGCTTTGGGCGAGTTCATGAAAGGGGTCGCCTTGCAGGTTAGATGGAGAGTGAAACACGGTTCGAAAACTGAAGGATAAGATGTCAAGCACGATTTGAGCTTCTTCCACTTCTGCGCTGATTTTCGCATTTTCAAACAGAACGGCTATTCCTTCAGGATCAATCATCCCTCCAACCACAACTATTCGAGGACCTTTTCGTTCAGGTGTTGCCGCGAGTTCAGGGATTTGACCTTTGAGAATCCCATAACGGAGAGCCTCAGCAGAAGGAATTAATTGATTTGTTCGTAATTCGTGTTGAACTTCCGAGGCCACTTGTTCTACTTGTAGCAATGTGTGGGGACCTGGAGCAGTAAAGAACTGGCGTATTAGTTTGGCATATTCTGGATGGGGATAAATTGAGGGTTGGAGAATACGAGCTGCGACTATGAATTGCGCAGCGGCGCGAAATTCTGCGGTTAGTGCTACTGCTTCTTGGTACTTTTCAATGGAAAACTTGGATCCAAAGGTTACTTCTAATTGGCTACTAAAGTCGCGTAGCTCCTCAGTGAGGTAGGTGATGGCGGCTTCGTCTCTGGCGACGGGATAGGTTAAGCGGAGAACAGTATCTTCAGGAAAACGGGCACGCCAAACATCTCCGAGATTTTGCAAGGAGTCACAAGTACCTCCAGGAAACGCAATAGCAGCTAGTTTAGGAAGTTGTTTCTTAGCACGCTGACTAAAGAGGTTTCTAGAATACGCACAGCAAAAGGTTTGCAGACTGGCTTCATAGGCTCCAGATGTTTTTGGATCAGCCCAAAGAAGCGTCGGTATAAGATCATGAGCGAAGAAGAGTTCCAATGGAGAATGTGGATAGATATAACCAACTAAGGAGTTCTCAGGAGTTGTGATGGTTTGAAGAAGTTGGTGCCTTTCGTTGACGATGGTGTCAAAGCTTAGCGGAGCACTCATTAGAACCCACCAAATCCTGAAGGTATCTGCGGGCTTTTGTCTTAAGTCTTCTCACTTTGTACAGCCCAAAAGAACGCATCAAGAAAGATAATCATCCATTAGCTGACTTTGGTTTTTGCTACCACCATAATGTCCTTAAGCACCACAGACATTCTCATTGCGAGGGTTTTCTGTGACCAGTTCAATTGAAATCTCCGAACTAACGAAGAAATTCGAAAAAATCACTGCAGTGAGCGACGTTTCCCTCGATGTCCAGCGTGGCGAAGTTTTCGGATTTTTGGGACCAAACGCTGCAGGAAAATCTACTACGGTGAAAATCGCCGCCACTTTGCTTGAACCAACTAAGGGAACAATCTCAGTTGAAGGCCATGATGTTCTAGAAGCACCTGTTGATGTTCGGGCTGTCACTGGGTTGCTACCTGAAGATGGGGCGAACACTCATTATGATCGACTCTCAGCCTACAAGAATCTAGAATATTTTGGTCGACTCTATGATGTCCCCGAAGAAAAGTTGCAGGATCGGATAGAACGACTCTTAGAGTTCTTGGAACTATTAGACCGAAAAGATGACTCCCCAGCGGCGTTTTCTACGGGTCTAAAACAGAAGCTATCCATTGCGCGGTCGATGATTCATAATCCGAGCGTCGTTTTTTTGGATGAACCTACCTCTAGCCTGGATCCGATAATGTCGAAAAAAGTCCGCGATTTCATTGATGAACAAGCAGAAGTTGGAAAACAGACATTCTTTCTCTGTACACATTTGTTATCTGAGGTGGAGGACCTATGTGACCGGGTTGGATTCATTTCACGGGGCGTATTAGTAGAAGTGGGTCGACCTAAGGAATTGCGACGGAAGTTTTGGACGGTTCGAACCTACGAAGTTCAGTTGACTGATGCAGACTTGTCAAAAGGAGCCGAAATTATATCATCCACTGGACTTGTGAAATCTTCAAAGGTTGAGGGAGGACATGTTGTCTTTGACCTAGAAGATGCTGAAACGAAAAACCCTCAAATCATCCGAGCACTCATGGAAGCGGGGCAGAAAGTAGTCGAGGTGCGTGAAAGGGTGCCAGATTTAGAAGATGTCTATCTTAAAGTAATTGGAGAGAATTAGAATGAGGAAAAAGGCATGGTTAATGGCTCGCACTGAAATCCGGATGGTCTTCAAAAACCGTCAAGTGAAAATGATTCCTGTAATGATAATTATCATGACTGTAATCTTCGGCGGTGTGATGACGTTTCTATTGATCTCATTTGCCCCAGCAGATCCATTGTTATTCAGTTCTTTGATGAACTACATCATGGGTGTAGTAATTATTATGCTGCCTGTGATGCTCCCAATCCTTATTGCAGCAGATTCAATTGTGGGAGAAAAAGAACGGCATACCCTTACACCCTTATTAGCGACTCCGCTTTCGGATGGAGAACTGCTGTTAGGGAAATTCTTGACAGCACTTATCCCTGGGCTTTTGGTTGCTTATGGCAATTTGATTTTAGCAACGGTTATTGTGAATGTGGTTGTCTTCATGCTAGCACCCCACATGTTGTTGGCTTGGCCGGACATGTTATCCTTAATTCAAGCACTTGTGTTGCCTGTGCTCTTTTCAGTATTAGCTGTTGGAATTATGGTGATAATTTCTGGTCGGGCAAGCACTGTCTATGAAGCCTATCAGACAGGTGGAGTTCTTATCCTACCCGCAATGGCGTTTGCCTATTCGGGATTCCTCCAAGGAACCGGACTTAATTGGCTGATATTCTATGTTGGAGTAGTCGTATTGATTATCGTAGACATTATACTTTACCGAATTGCAGTGAGGCTTTTCAATCGTGACGCACTCACGTCGCGTGTTGGCTAAGAATTTGTTATACAAAGAGCACTATTAAAACCAGAAGACAGAAAAGAATTGAACAGCGAACGTGATTTTCATGTCAAAAGTATATCGTATCATTGCACGTGTCCATGAATTACGACACCAACCTGGGAAGAGTCCGTGTCGGCTCTACAAGGTTGGTGATGAGTTTGACTTATCCAAACCAGAAGAGAAAGAGAAGATCTGTCGTTGGGCGTACAATGCCATGTTCCCCTTCATCACGATTCTCGAATTTGATGGGACCATACCTTGGGAACCAGATCCAGAGCGGGGGTATGTTGCCTGTCCAGATCCACACAATATTGTGGTGTTTGAACTTCGCCGTGAGGGTGTCCTTGAGAAACGCGAAACCCCTTAAAGCCGTTATTTTTTAGAGTTTTGAGAGGACAGCCTTTCCAAGCACTTTGATTTGAGCGAGTTCCTGCTCATGTGGAAACATGAAGATGAAATGAGTGACACCGACTTTCATAAATTCACGAAGCCGTTTCACCATATAGTCCGGTGTTCCCCACAGGGCTTGTGCAACTCGTTCCCGATATTCATCGACAGAGATATTTCGTTCCTTGGCGTTCTCAATGATTGCCTCTTCCATTTCTTCCTCAGATTTGAAGATTCGTGTCCATAGTCCGACAGACTTCTGAATATCACTCGTATCGCGTCCGTATTTCTTTGCTAGGTGGGTAAGTCTTTGAAAGCGTCGGTCTAAATCTTCGGGCGTGGTCATCCAAGCGATATTGATGCCGTCACCATGTTTTGCAGTGAGTCGGAGCATGTATTCTTTGCCATTTTGCGCTCCAATCCAAATTGGCATTGGATCTTGAACGGGTTTAGGATAGGAGATGACTTCGTCTACTTGGTAATGTTTGCCTTTGAAAGTAAAGCGTTCATTGGTCCAAATGCCTCGAATAATTTGTACGGTGTCGGCTAGTTCGTTAATTCGGGTCATGGGTTTCGGAAAGGGATAACCATAGGCTTTGTATTCGATTTCTTTCCACCCGGCGCCGATTCCAAATTCTAATCGACCATTAGAAAGCACATCGAGGGTAGCTGCCATTTTTGCAGTGAGTGCAGGATTTCGATAACTTTGACAGAATACCATACTACCTACACGAACCTTGCTGTTCTGTTGTGTTAACGCGGTCATGAGGAGCCATGGCTCTAGTAGAATCCTGTCCGTGGCATCTTTATCGAGCATAAAATGATCGCTAAACCATACCGTCGAGAACCCCGTCTTAAGAGCAACATCGGTGATTTTGCTAACATTATCAAAAGTGTACCCAAACTGAGGTTCGATTTGGACACCAAATTCCATACTATTCACCAACTAAATTATAACGTAATTAAAACGCGGTTGGTGAGGACCGCTTAAATATTTGTACCTTCTTAGCCCAGAGCTATTGCTCACATTGGTGGATGGGTTTAATGTTGGATAAACTTCAAGCCGCAGTATCTTTTGGTGAAAAACAAGGAGCGGATTTTGTCGAGGCGCGATATGATGATATGACTCTTCGCACATTAAGACGGGTTAATGAAACATGGAGGGACATCATCCAGAAATCACGGACAGGGATCGGAGTTACGTGTTATTTTGATGGAACCGCGGGGTATTCATTTACTGCGAGTGAAGAGAGAAAGGATATTGAAGATGTCGTAAAACGGGCTTACCGAATGGCCAAGGCTGCTTCGACAGCAGCCTTATTGAAGTTAAATTTTGACGAACGCCCACCGGTGAAGAGTAAACCCACAGACACATATTCTGTTAAGATTCATCCCAAAACCAAAGATATCGACTACAAAATGGACCTAGTAAATCGGGCAGTAGGAGCCGCACGAGATGCAGG
>JAEOSA010000105.1 GCA_016840595.1 Candidatus Hermodarchaeota archaeon
TTCATTCGCGCAGCGGATTGGGTAATTGATTTGGGTCCTGGTGCTGGACCAAACGGAGGCAAGCTTCTGTATGAAGGCCCACCTGAAGGTCTTCTTAAGGTTGAATCTTCTCTGACTGGTAAAGCCTTGATAGATGAAAGCGCTGTTCGACCTCGAAGGAAGACTAAGAAGTCAGTGATAGCCAAACCACCAATAATTTCGATCCGAAATGCTCGAGCAAACAATCTGAAAAACATTGATGTGGACATCCCAAAGGGGACCTTCACTGTCGTCACTGGCGTGTCGGGTTCTGGGAAGTCCAGTCTAGTACGTGATGTCTTGCAGGCAGAAGCACGACGTCGGTATTTAGAATCGCTTTCCATGTTTGAAAGACAGGGATTGCGAGAGGGGGCCGAAGCCCCTGTTGATTCAATCACAGGATTAGGAGTCACGCTCACGGTGGCGCCCCATCGAGCCCATTTATGGAGTCATATACCACAATTCACTCGACGGAATAGTGTTGGAACTCTTACAGAGATAAGCTATCATATCACGAATCTACTTGCCTCCCTGGGGGAAAGGAAATGTTTGAAATGTGGTTCAAAGATGAACCGCGAGAAAAAATGGGTTTGTCCAAAATGTCATAACACTGTACCTATTGCAAAACCACAGTACTTCTCATCAGAGCATTGGGGGAGTTCGTGTCCGAAATGTGTAGGACTGGGTGTATTGCATCTACCTCAACCTGAGAAGCTCATAGTGAATCCCGAAAAGCCGTTATGTGCGGGTGCGATGTGGTCTCCAGGGTACTGGCCGAAGACTTATCTGTGTAAGGATCAGCCAATCCTTCCGGAATTGGGGAAACGGTATGGGTTTGATCCCTTCAAAACGTCTTGGAATGAAATGTCCAAAGAAGCACAGGATGTCTTCTTGTATGGCGATGGTGAAGTATACAGGTTTACATATATCAGCAAATCAGCTGGTAGATTGAAGGGGAAGGAACGTCCTTCCAAGTGGACCTGGAGGGGCTTTTACCAGAAGGAGAGCTGGATTTTCGATTGGGATATCCATGGGACGTATACAAAGCAAGTTGTCTGCCCAGAATGTAAGGGTGCTGGACTCCGACCAGAATACTTGGCGGTAACTCTTCAGAACAAGAATATGTTTGAATTAAGTGAGATGCCCCTTCTAAAACTTGAAAAACTGGTTAAGAAAATCCCCGAGCCATCTGCTAGTATTCCTTTGGCGGAGACAAGTCTTCAGATTATCCGACGACGGTTACGGTTTCTGAGACAAGTGGGAATTGGTTACCTTCATCTGAATCGTCCAACAGGCACCTTATCAGCGGGTGAAGCTCAACGTATCCAACTGGCAAGCTTACTAGGAAGTGGCTTAACTTCACTGACAATCTTAGTTGACGAACCCTCACGGGGTATGCACCCATCTGAACTTGAAGCCCTGCGTGAAGCACTAGAAGAACTCCGTGACGAAGGAAACACCGTAATTGTTGTCGAACACGACCTACTACTTATTCGAGCAGCCGATCATGTGATTGACCTTGGACCTGGCGCCGGAACGATGGGTGGGAGAATTGTCAGTGAAGGAAAACTCGCAGATATTATCAAAGCTGACACTATTACAGGAAAATGGTTGCAAAAGGATCAATTGAAAAAACCAGCTCAGAAGGGGAGATTACTTGAATGGATGAACGGAACTCAGCGCCGGCAACCACAAGAGTGGATGGTGATTACAGGCGCTTGTGCAAACAACCTTCGTGGAGAAGATGTGAAATTCCCTTTAGAAACGTTAACAGGCGTTTGCGGCGTGTCGGGATCTGGAAAAAGCTCACTCCTCATCGATACGGTCGGTCGAGCTCTGGTCAAACAATTGCACACGTCATCTTTTGCCCGTGAACCCCTTGAAGCAGGAGAATACGAGGAAATTAGCAATCCGCCAAAACGTACTTTGCTAGTTGACCAATCTCGGCGAGGAATTCAGAGTCCAGCAAGTTATCTTGATTTAACTCGACCGTTATTCAAAATCTTTCTAAACAGTGATGATGCTCAAGCTCTAGACCTTGGTGAGAAAGACCTTACGAGGCGATGTACGGCTTGTAGAGGACGAGGACAACTTCGATTGGATATGGGATTTTTACCCAATGAGTTTGTCGAGTGTGAAACTTGCAAGGGGACAGGATATCGTCCTGAGGCGTGGGATGTGCGAGTGAACGGGGTCACATTACCTGACATCAATTCGATGACACTGGATGAAGTGTATGAGCTATTCAAAGATGAGAAAGGAATTGCAGAGCCCTTAGAGGTTGTACGACAAGTGGGTTTAGGATATTTGGTTTGGAGACAATATGCCTATACTCTATCTGGCGGTGAAGTGCAGCGTCTAAAAATTGCTAAAGAACTAATTAAGAAGACCCGCGAAAAAACGCTCTACATAATGGATGAACCCACTGTGGGTTTGCACATGGATGATGTCGCCCGTTTGGCAACCGTTTTGAATCGACTAGTTGACGAGGGTCACTCGGTCATTGTGGTTGAACATCACCCTCAGCTTCTAACCTTTTGTGATTGGATTATTGAACTCGGTCCGGGTGGAGGGCCTGAGGGTGGGAAAATTATTGCCACGGGAACTCCTGAAGACATCGCGACTATGAATACACCCACTGCTCCGTACATCCGAGAAGTGTTGGGGGTGAAATCATGACGTGGGCACCACTTCTCCTTGCAGATCCATCTCCCAGTTTACGATTACTGGTATTACGAGAGTTATTGAATCGTCCAGAATCTGATAAGGAAGTCAAAGAACTCAAAAGCCTTCAAAAGACCGATCCCCTGATTGAACGAGTTCTAGCCCTACAAGACAAGGATGGGGGCTTCAGGGTTGGTGAAGCTGGAGGGGCAGCGTTAGGTCGAATTCGAATAACGGTTCAAGCATTGATGGGATTGGGTTATTTCGGTTTAGGGCCAGAGCACCCTGATATCAAACGGGCTGCAGAGTTTATCTTTTCCCAACAACAAAAAGATGGTTCTTTCCCATTATCCTTTCAGGGAGCGGTCCTTGATGGCGGTCGATTTTTTGATATCAAGTACCAGGCTATACCGGTTCAAACGGCGTTACCATTATTGGGTTTAGCGTGGGCAGGATTCGCAACGGATCCACGTGCCGAAGCTGCCTATGAGTGGCTCTTAAAAGAAGAATTGGCTGAAGGCGGGTGGCCATCAGGTAGGCACGAGGATAAATACATCTTTGCAGCAGGCTATCGTCGACTCGCCCATTCAAAATTTGGATGTCGTACAAATACGACAGCGGCAGTCAGTGCTTTGGCTCTGCATCCGAATCGACGTACAAGTGAACCTGCTCGTCGTGGACTGGACAAGTTACTAGCACATGAACACCGTCAAGCACATACCCTTGGATTCGAAGTAGCACGTATCGTGGGGACTGAACAAGTCCGTGGCGGTTTTACATATTTCAAACGTTATGATGTCGCTCAGATGTTGGACTTGTCCTGGCGGATTGGCGCCAGCTTGGAAGATGCTCGTGTCGCTGATAATGTCAAATTTGTCAAGGAATTACAGGGCCCATATGGTCTCTGGGAGTATCAGCGATTTCCGGAAGTATCCCGGTGGATTACTTTTGATATATTGCGGTCGCTATCTCGACTTGACAAAGAGACTGATTGGTTTAGTTTAGAACCGCGAACACCTTTCCAGCCGTACCCAAAGAAACGTCCGCGATATTAGACAGAGGGATTTATCCGTCGAATGAACGCAATAGAATATCACTTCAAGTAACTGAGGGACCTTCAGATGAATATTGAAGCTGTTTCTAAGTATATTGATCAGAATATTGACGATCATATTGTCAAGGTTCAAGAACTTATTAGACAGCCCTCGATATCCCCACAAGATGTCGGGGTTCGCGACTGTGCTGAACTACTCCGCAAATCGCTCAAAGAGCTAGGCTGCCAACGATCCGAATTGATTGAAACTTCTGGCTATCCAGTGGTAGTAGGCGAATTAGACGTCGGTGCCAAAAAGACGGTTCTCGCTTACATGATGTATGATACCCAACCAATTGACGATCCAGGTTGGTCTGTCCCACCACTTGAGGCAAAACTGGTAGACCTTGATCCCTTTGGTCGAGTTCTCATGGCCCGAGGTGCTACCAATAGTAAAGGCCCCCTACAAGGATTCCTGAATGCCTGCGATGCTATTCAAAAAGCTGGTGAAAAACTCCCAGTGAACTTACTCTTCGCTATTGAAGGAGAAGAAGAGCTTGGAAGCCGTCACTTTCCTGAATTCCTCAAAAAAGAGGAAAACACCGTCAAGAAAGCCGATTATGTATTATTTCCCTTCATGAGTCAAGATCCCACTGGAAAAGTGATGAATTACCTTGGAGTCAAAGGGATTGTCTATGTTGAGTTAGAATTGGATGGAAAAACTTGGGGATATGGTCCTACCGAATTTGACATTCATGGCGGTACAAAATGTGTCGTTGATAATCCGGCTTGGCGACTCGTCCAAGCCCTCTCATCAATGACTACACCGGATGGCAACCGGGTCCTGATTGAGGGATTCTATGATGATGTTGAACCGATTTCCCGAGAAGACGAAGAACTCCTCACAAAGCTTGAGAAAACCTATGATGAGGAATCCTTCAAAGCCCCATTGAAAATTGAAAGGTTCATTGATGATGGACATGGACGGGAAGTCTTGGAGAAATATATCTTTGGACCGACCCTAAACATAAATGGAATCTGGTCAGGCTATACGGGTCCTGGCACGAAAACGGTTGTACCTTGGAAGGCTACTGCAAAAGTCGATGTTCGTTTAGTACCTAACATGCAGGTCAAAGATGTCATCCCCATGCTCCGTCGCCATCTCGATAGTCAAGGATTTCCTATGGTTAAAATTGTCGAACTTGAATCAGGATACGGATGGGCTAAATTAAGTATCAGCCACCCACTCGCTCAAGCCGTTTTAGAAACTTACAAAGGGTTTGACTATCCAATTGAAAGCTGGCCTTTACTCTCGGGAAGCGCACCGTTTTCAATGTTCGCTCAAGAACCATTCGACCTCCCCTTCGTTGTAGCGGGATTAGGACATGGAGCACGAGCACATTCCCCTGATGAATACATTGTCGTTGATGAAGGCGGACCTACAGGAGGTCTAGCCACTGCCGAGAAATCCTTTGTTTCCATATTAAATCGAATAAGTCAGATAAAATGAAATCATGCGTAGATCGAAATTAATCAGAGTTGATTCTTGATTTCTCGATCATAGTAATCGAGTTGAGCTTTGAGCGTTTCTCGGATGTTGAGGTTATAGGGGCATTTGTCTTCGCATTCACCACATTCGTCGCAAGTGCGTCCTTGGTCAATGTATTTTAGCATCCGACCGGGAAAACCTCGTTTACCCCAAAGAATCCACATGCTCTCTATGTTCATAACCCAGGGGATGTTAATCTCCTTGGGACAAGGTGTGCAATATTCACACCACATGCAGAGCGTAGATCCCTGGCGTTCACGTATTGCTTTGATGCGTTGCCAGTCTTCTGGTGTTAATGTCCAGTCACCTTCAACAACTTCGACTATCTCTTCGATATTCTCGACTGTTTCGATTCCTGGAATCGGAACTACATTATCAAATTGTAATAGATACTTGATTGCTAGGTCCGCATCAGTTAACTGACCACCAGCAAAAGATTTCATTGCGAGGAAGCCAACATCATGTTTTCTTGCTAGGTCAACCAACTGGTCTTCAGCATGGTTATTGACAAAGTTGAATGGAAACACAACTACTTCGAAGAGCCCTGATGTGACAACCTTCTGAGCAATGGCCAAAGAATGGGTTGAGACTCCAATATGTCGGACAGCTCCTGAATTAAGAGCTTCCTGCCCAGCGGCAAACGCCTCATTGGGCCTCATGAGAGTCTCGTAGGCGTCTTTCGTGCTTACATTATGAAATAACCACACATCGATGTAATCTGTCACGAGCTGCTTGAGACTCCCCTCAAGGGCTTGGAGTGCGCGTTCTCTTGAACGCCACGAGGTCTTAGTGACAACGGTGACATCCTCTCTTCGACCAGCAATTGCCTGACCAATACGAACCTCACTATCATCATAACCAAACGAAGTATCAATTAAAGTGACACCCAAGTCAAGCCCGCGTTGTAGAACCTTAACAGCGGTGTCAAACGGAGGAAGCAAAATGGGAATGCCACCCATTCCAACACGTGACACCATCAAATTCGTTTTCCCGAGTCGCACCTTTTGCATAACCAAACATCCCGAATTATAGTGTATCAATTATTTTTCGAACAAAATCCTTTGCCTTTTGTAAATCTTCAGGAGTGGGGTGCTTACGTAATTCAGTTAAATATTCCTTCCATTCCTCCTCTGATATAATGATTTCTCGATGAATAAACCCTTCAATCGGTTTTGAGGCACCTCCTTGACAATGGAAATACCCAAGAAACGGAATGCCTTTTTCCCGACAAATGTCTTCAAAGGAGGATAACCACTTCCCCGCCCACCGTACATATACTTCATCTTTATGAACTGAACCATCTGGCACATACACCGCATGAGTAGCAAACCCTACCAACTTAAACTCCGGGTTCATGGGCAGAGCTTCCAACAGACGCTTCAACGGCTTCGCCAAATCCGAATCATGAACCGCCGCCCCCAACAACACCAACTCAAACCCACCCAAACGCTCCACCACCACCTCCGCCACCGGCATCAACACCACATCATGATTACCGACTACCACCTCATACACGGCCTGCGCCACTTGCTCAGTGTTCCCCGTTTCACTGTAATAGGCAATCAGAATCTTCATAGCCACCAATCCTGACAGTACGCTTAAAAAGGTGAGGGGGGTGGGG
>JAEOSA010000333.1 GCA_016840595.1 Candidatus Hermodarchaeota archaeon
GCAGTGATAGGACCAGTACTACTATATCGACGACGCAAGCATCACAAAACCCGTGGATAAAAATCAAAACTAATCTCGAACTCCCAACCAACAAAAGAAAAGTGGTCGTCCACCCCAGCTAATCGATACACCACCGGTTTTTCCAGCGTATACACCCAGACTCCTTACCGCACATAAGTCTCCCACGGTATCCCCACGGAGACACCTCAGAAGAAAATGATTTCTTAGGAGGTGAGTAGTTTATTTGGTTTGACAAAGCTACATTGTTAATGGGAGATTCATCAAGACGCTTTCAGGATCTTGCTCGTTTAACTAATTCAATAGAACCACTTGGAGCTATTCCAGTTCATTTCACAAGAAAAACAAAAATTCTACGTGAATGGCGAGACAAGTTTCCTGATGGACATTTCATTCTGGCTGAATATAATTATGGACAGTTCTATCGAGCGTATCAATCAACTTCCACAATCCATCAGTCTGGACGACAAGTTATCACCCATCTCCTTTTCTTTTCATCATATGAACAAATGACGGGTTACATTGCTCATTGTAACCTTCCAACTGAATTATATCACACCTACTCAGCAACCCTGCTCTCAGCAGATAGATTTGAAATTAAGGGCTTCAAGATTCGATACAATCGTGCCGAATTAACAGGATATTTCACACTACCTTTACAAAATGGGTATATTCTAGATACAACTCTTCGAGTTGGGGATACAGTCAATATCACACTGTTCGATACTGAAACCAAAATTACGCAGACTATAGCCCTCCATAAGATTCTCACTAAGGAACATAATTACTGCGCTATCCGTCTGACTCCAACCGCCACGGAATACTTCAGATCTCACTATCGCATTGACGATTTTCCTCTCTTAGCAACCCAACATATCACGATGTCAATTGAAAAGACCAGTCACCTGCCACTAATATCACAGCTGCGTTTTCGCCGTGTCAACTTGGCAAAACCCTCACTTCTTGAAGAAATCTTCCGAACTCCCTCTTTTTTCGAGCTCTTCACTCAGAAATACAACCTGACCAATATAGTTGACACCACTCTTCATTTTGGACCTGATGGTCGACAACGTCCTGATCTTATCATTAAAGCACAATCTAAGGGAGGCATTTTGAACCCAATTATTGGGGAATGTAAGGCTGTTAGTCAACGCTATTCTCAACGTGCATTGAACAACGCCTTAGTGCAGCTTCTATTCTATAAAACCAAGGACCAGTACAAATCTGCAGTAAGGGGGCTCCTCATCATCACTGGTAACCCTTTCCTTCCTTCGTGGAATACAATCAAAGAAATTGTACACAACTATGCGCAAAGAAATCCAGATGTCAAACTCTACCGATATAGTCGCAGAGTGAAAGCCCATATCGAAAAACATGACATTCTTCGTAAATGGTGTCAAAACCACTTGGATTTAGTCACCGGACAAAAAATCAAATTAATGATTCGAGAAATTTCGGACCAAGAACAGGCTAGACAACTGTTTTCACTCCTTAATTTCATCGAAAAATAGCTCGCGCTAGTCAAATTTGAATTAAAGAAAAATGGTCGTCCACCACAACGGATCTTTCAACACCGGTTTTTCCGTTGATACACCCGCTCCCTTTGCCCACTCCACTCCAAAGCGCCCCGAAGGGCGCTTTAGAGGAAATGAATTCTTAGGAGGTGATCCAGCCGCAGGCTAGGGAAACCGGAGACCGTATCTCCGATTTATTCCCCTACGGCTACCTTGTTACGACTTCTCCCCCC
>JAEOSA010000106.1 GCA_016840595.1 Candidatus Hermodarchaeota archaeon
CCCGGTAGAAATGACCCCATTGACTTCTTCGAGAATTTGCTTGTTAAACATTTGATAGAGCATCAAGAGGGTTTTCGTGTCAAACACGGACTCGATGACCTGCCGGTCTTCTGAGCGCTTAATGCGCATCCTAGCCTTATCCAAGCGTTCTTCTAAGCGATCGAGTTTATCTGACACGTTCTTCACCTCCGATGCATAATATGGAATTCATCAATTTACACATGTTTCGGGATGGTAAGCGCCAATCCCCGATTGATAAAGTTTGTTGTCTCCCGTTTAACAAGATTATTTTTGCTGCTGAAACCGACGCGAGGTGAGATCTAGCACCCCTTCGATACTGTGAAGTATCATTCCCACCACCGTCGAGGTGGGTAAAGGCTCTGGATCAATACTCACTTGGTGGTTAGCAATTTTCATGGGTGTGGAGGAGGGCTCACCATGGGCAAAACCACCAACGAGAACCACCGGTTTTGATTCAGCGAGAAGGGTTTGAGCCAATTGGGTGGGTGGTGTTGGTGTACCATCGGGGGACAAAAGAAAGATTTTGCTCGGGTTCAAGTGTTTTAAGTAGGCTTTCAGGGGTTCTGGACGGATTTGCAATAGGGGATTTCCTGATATGGGAACGCGTTTCTTAACTAGCAATTGCTCCATTAGACCAGTGAATCGCGTAGTTCGGCGAGGTAGACGGGTGTCTGATTGAACCTCGATTATTTCGCCGGAATAGGTGTGAATGAAGACTTTGAGTTGGTTTTCTCGGGCTAAGACGCTGTCTAACGCGGTCAGAAGGCTCCTATGAATGATATCTGGACGTCCACGTTTTTCGTTGTCAGGAAGTTGTTGAAGCGCTTTGGAATGGAGCGCTTCATCAAGCAAAATTTGGTCTGGAGGTTTCCCACGGGATTTGGCAGTTGAAACCACAGCAGGGTCACTGGTAATTTCTACTGGTACTAACTCCAAAGCAGCATCAATCAGTCCAAGAATTAACATGTATAGAAGTCTCTGATGATGGGTAAATATGAATATTGTGAGACGCGGTTACTCAATTTTCAGAAGACCACGTCTTTCAAGCCATCCGGCTTCGCCTTGGGAATACCGCCAAATAATGTCTCCTCGTTTATCCGTCTGGAAATCCCAAGGTGCCACGAGGACGACGTCCCCTTCTCGAATCCATACGCGTTTCTTCATGGTTCCCCGAATTCGGCAGAGTCGAGCCTTCCCATCTGCACATTTCACGCGAACACGGTCATAACCAAGAAGTTGCACAGCAATCCCCAGCACTTCTCCCTCTCTGGGCATTCGGACACGAATTACTTCGCCCTCTTGGCTAGACTGGCCCTTAAATTGACGCCGACCTCTACCTGATTTTCCTTTTCTACGGGGTTTTGACATGATTCTGCTCCGTAATTAGATGAGCTACAACAGGAAGACACCTATTTAACTTATTTGCAGAAAACTCCCGGTCTTTCAAGGCTGTTCTGAACGACTTAGATAGTTATCAGCACCTCTCCCACAGACTGAAAAAGATCAATGGCTCTCCTAGCCTTAGCATGACCTCGCTGCTGCTGACCCGAAAAATCCATATCGCCCCCACTGTGGCTCAAGCTCAAGTCCTGTGGGCGTTATCTGAAAAATGTCGCCTTCTCTACAACTTTGCTCTAGCCGAACGCATCCACCAATGGTCAACCAATCGCATGAAGCCGAAGACTGAGTGCACACCTATTACGTACATAAAACAGCAAAACGCCCTACCCCATCTTCCACGGGTAGCGGACTCGATGAAAGCTTCTGCATAAATGCTGGAGCAGTTCACAATTGCTCACAAAAGGAGATAGTCCAGATTTCATTCTGCTATTTCGGGTAGAATCACTAGTTGGTTGTTCCATTCAATTGCCCGAACCATGGTTCCAACCTGCAACTTCTGAGTCGATTGAGGAAGATCGAAAATCGAATAATCCGCTTGGCTCATTAACTGGTACACCTCTCCCTCTTTGGAAATCACCTGATAAGTCTCCACTTCATCATTCAAGAGCTCCGCATCAATTTCAGCGAGTTCTTTCGGGCTCAAGGTTTCTCGCTGCTCTGTAACCGGGTTGGTAAGGGTGTAGCGACCGTTTCGTAAGCCAGTGATTATAAAGGGCTGTTGTTTGTAGCCAATAACATCTTGAACCTGGTAGGGTGGAAATCGCAGCAGGTAAGTATCCCGTCGGAGGGTCTTGCCATCGCGGGTTCGTCCCGCAACTTTACTCGAAGTCGTTGCTATGAGCCCAAATTGCTCAGCCAGATTCTTGGCAAGACTCCGACATAATCGACCCGATGTACATTTTGCGTTAAATCCTCCCCGAGTTTCTTGAAATTTTAATGAGGAAGTTGGTGCATCACTTTCGATTAGTCGTTGGTTTAGATAGGCTACAATCTGGTCGCCTTGATCAGGGTCAAGTTTTCCTGAGGAAGAACGAATTTGAAGTACGGCTTCAAAATAGCCTCCTGCTGTCTGTTTGCATTGATTGCATAATGTCGGGGTGACAGGAATAGTGAGAACCTGTTGTTCCTCATGGGTGTACTCATCAGCTTTAGCAGTGATCTCAACCTGAACCGCCTTTATTTTAGCAGAATCGCCTAGTGGTGGTTCGAGGAGTTGAACTTCAAAGGCAGCCGGCTGACTGGGCAAGAATAACGGATCAAGCAGATCACAAACCATATTGTAAAGGTGATCCGGTTGGGTTTTCTCCCCTTGGCGAGTCCATTTCCCCCGGTGATAGTAGGCTTGACAGCGGGGACAAATTTTGGCTTGGGGGGGATGGCGGAGCACAATTAGTGGCTGCCGCTCAAAGTAGCAGTTAGCACAAAATCCTTCGATGAAGGGTTTTGTTTTGGAGGGCGCTTGTCCACATTTAGGGCAGTGACGGGTCATGGTAATTCATTTCGTCACAACTACTTGCGCATGGGGGACATTCTGAATGCGAATGATGCCTCGTTCGTGAATTAATTGGGCTTCCAGGGCTTTTTCCACGATACATTCACCGACAATATTCGCGATGGTCGCTTGCTCCATTGCGGCTAGCCCCTCTTCAACCGTGACAAGTTCGCCTTTGTAGAATTCCTCGTTAACATGGATGCAACGGTCTCCCTCTTCAAAGAATTGACCAATGATGTTTTGGTCGCAGATTGCGACGATGTATTCGCCTTCACGCTGCATCTGATTCAGATAGACTCGCATTCACATCCACTCTCGACTTTTATCCCTTCAATGGGGTTCGTCCACCACATGCACTGCACACTAGGATGAGAAGCCGATCCTCTCGGCGAATTTCAGTATCTGGACGATGACAAACCGGGCACACAACAAATTCATCCGTATATTTCCCTATTAGCTCCTCCAATGCTCGGGACGAAAATCGTCCATTGAAGAATGCTTGAGGACTACGGATTTCACCCGCTGTCGCGAGTTCGTGGGAAAGATAGCGGAGAAGGTGTTTGGGATCCCGACGAAGGGTATCCGTAATGTCCTTGTAATTACGAACCACCGTACGAGTGCCCTGGATAAAGGAATCAACCTCAGGCACACGAAATCGGGGCTGATCAAAGACTTCAGGAGGAATCTGCTCACGAGCACGTTTCAAGAGGGCATCATAATCGGAAGCTTTGATGACTTTTGTCGTAGCTTTTGGCTTTGCTTTAGTTGTTTTGGGCTTCGTCTTGGTCGTAGATTTCTTAGTAGTCTTAGGTTTACTCTTCGCTGGCTTCTTGGCCTTCGCCTTGGTGGTTGTAGATTTTTTGGTTGCAGATGATTTTTTCGTAGATTTTGATGACACGTAGAATCGCCTCTCAGTCTAGCATTCAAAAGAAGGGATTGCAGCCTCATAAACCATGTGATTTTCGCACTTCCAGGTTTCTTGGGGCATGTGTACGCTAGGCTTCTTGAATGCCGATGGAGTACGTGGCTGACCCTTTATACACACAAAAAGATTTTGGATTGATTTAGGATTTTTTGTACCGATGAATCTCAGGTTCATAAACTAGCCCTTCGCTCAACAGGTCGATGAGCACCTGCTCAACTACTTCCTCATCGACACCGCCAGAAGCTTCGAGGATTTGCTCAAACCGAGCGCCACCCTCCGAATCGTGTTTTTCAATAGTCTGAATAACTGTACGTCGAAGTTCAGCCGACGGAACTGGAGCATCTTCATCCATTGTCTGATCTAATGTCGCTGTAGCACTATGCCACACACCAGGCTCAAGTTGTTTTTGTTGAGACGTAGAAGGCGCTTCTTCGGTTTCAGTGAATTCAAATGGTGCGGACTGAAATTGGTTTTCAAGTTTATGGGGTTCTGCCCGTGATAATGCCAGTTCCATCATTCGCACAGTTTCCCAATTCGGATTCTCCATAACTCGGATGAGTTCTCCGTTGATGTAAGTTTCACCTTGAAAACTTCGAATCCTTCCAATAACCAACACGAGCTTCCCTATCGCAATATTAGCAATCTTCGCGCTCAAGTCGCCCCACATTTTGGCACGAATCACACCGGTTCCGTCGTCAAGTGTTATTGTTGCAAATCCTTTTCCTTGCTCGTCCAGTCGTTCTTGAGTCGCTTGATATCGGTCCACAACCGTAGCAATGACGCTCACGCGGCTAACCTGTCCGAGATACGTTTCAACGGCAACAACATTCCCCTGATCATTGGCAATTAATTCGCCATCTTGGATATCTTGAATGGATACTTTTGCGGCGGTAGCGCGCTTTGCAAACATACCGTATCTAACTCCAGTCTTCTATCTTCATTGCTACATTATCTTCAAAAAACTTCTTCAAAGTGAACTCTTTGGGTGAGTTCCAAGAAATTAAATGACTAATAGAATAAGTTTGAGGAATCAGTGGCTTCCTCAGGCGAGGATTCAGTAGGGATGTTCGATTCTTGAAGCGGAGCAAGACAATCCGATTTTAACAATTGTTCAAGAGCATTAGCGATGTTGTATTTCTTCTTTGACCCGTACTTTTCGATAGCTGCAACGAATAATTGTGGAATGTAGACACGTCCATTGGTTTTTGCAGTCTCGATGGCTAAGTCGTAAATCTTTCGAGCAAAGCCCCTCGGCGGCGCCTCTGCGCACTCATAGGCGATTAACAACTCGCCATGAAAGCTGCGCTCAACAATGTCCGATGCGGAATCAAAAAGGTCGATACGCCCATCAAAGGTGTCTAACTCAATGGCATACTGGGAGACAAATTGTGCCGTAAAGTTGGCCAATGAATCGGTCATTTCTTCAGTCGGTGATGCGTCTAAGATCAACACGCTCACAATATTTGTTCCTTCACGAAGACTTAGGTGCAAATCTTTGTAGTGGACATCACGGAGTTGAGATTCACGGTCTGCATCGCCTGAGAGTTCACCATAAAAGGCGTTAACCGCTGAAATAAAACCGGATAAGAGTGCACTGGGCATCTTACCCCCCGCAAAATCGTAAGTAAAAATCGGTAAACCAGTTTTAGCGTACATAACAAACAGCGCACGAAGATCCATAATTCCCATCAATCGTTGAGCCCACATCCCCCCACTTTCTTCCAAGGCCAGTTTCTGAGCCTGTTTCCTGGGTCGAACCCGCTTAGCATAATATGCCCATCCAACGACTACAATGACGATGAGGATAATGATGAAAGGAAGCAAAGCAAGGAGCAGCTCAGCCCACCACGGCATTGGCGTTAGGGGTGAGAGTGCCTGAGACGAACTAATTGAATCTACAGCAATTTCGCGAGAACCAGTGTAGGTGGCTGACGCCCATAACTCTGGACCATTATTCCCGTCTACCCAATCCTCTGCAGAATATGATGGAAGTTGGACAAACACAATGCAATTTCCAAAAGCATCTGTCATGACCGTCTCTGCAGTCAAAACGAGTATCGTACCATTCCCATACTCAATCCACACCTCAACATCCACATCTGCACCAATAATCGGAGTACTATTTGCATACGTTACACTAATCGTTATGTGGGTCTCCGTTCCTGGATAAATAGGCGGGGCAAAAAGAATGGTCAAAATGGGATCATGTTTTGCCAACACATCAAGATTCAAATTCAATGTCTGATTTTCGTGGTTGGCTCGTTGAGCATACACAACAATTGCATAGGTATTCGGATTAACTCCGGTCAAGTTTAGCGTGAGTCGATACACTCCGTTCCCCAATGCAGACATAGGATGGGATGCCCACACTGTTACTGCCCAAACAATCGCAGAGTCAATACCTAGTCCCGTATTGGTATTCGTGTAGGTCACATCAAGAATCAGGGTTTCATTCTCATATTCTGCTGGCGAATAATCTCCATTTTCAGGTGTGAGAGAGGTTGCCCATACTAAATGGAATGTTTCCGAGAAATACTGAACTTCATAGTTTTCCACGCTGATATTAAACGCAATAGTCCACCAACCCACAGAAACTCCGGTAGTGATACAACGAACTGTATAGGTACCATCCAAATTATCATCGAAATAGATAGACCAGTTACCCTCCACCTCTGCACCTACAAGTCCTTGGGCAAATAAGTCCGTGTAAGTTACACGAATTGTGAAATTATCATCATAGATGACAGGTGAAGATGACAATAATTCTGTGGATGAGGTGGTTGATTGAATTAGCACATCAACTAGCGCTTCATAATATTGTATGTTATATCCACTGCGTGCCACTCTTAGAGTAATATTGTACAAGGAATCACTAATGCTCGTATTGAGTATGAATTGCACATGATACGTGCCATTTCCCAAATCAAACGAAATGAATTGCACAAAGGGTGTATC
>JAEOSA010000334.1 GCA_016840595.1 Candidatus Hermodarchaeota archaeon
GCTTCTTCACCGGCGAATTCAATGACAACCTGCTTAATTAGCATCTCACGTCCTGACATAAATCTACACATAACTAGTCCTTACATGGAATAAAGACCTTTTTGTTAAACAAAGACGCTTTATTTGGTTTCGAAGTAAATAAAGTCATTCAGATTCTCTTACTTGTTTTCCATGAGCTGAAGGAAGAATCTCAAGTTTAGCATCCTGGAATTTCGTATACAGATTCTTTCCTTGAAAAAGCCGGTCTAAAAAAATTGAGAGAGCGGTAACTTCACTATGTGGTTGATGTCCGATTGCTACGTTATAGTCAGCCGTTTTGAATACTTCAAACGGAACTTTGGGACCTCCAACGACAATGAGTTTTGACTTAGGGGACTCTCGAATTTCGGATATCACTTTGTCAACATGAAGACCATACATGGTGAGGTGGATAATTTCTCCATTTTCTTCTTTCCATTTTTTGATTTGCTTTTTCCACTGAACACCAGTCGTTACTCTAAATTCTTGATTACCCCATTGAGTACACACTTGTTCTAATGTCTCAATGATTTTTGGGTCCTTTAAACCAGAGGTCTGCAGTTCTGAGGCTCCGAATGCACGAGAGGTTAATCCGATATGAGTTGTAAGTCGTTTATCACGTTCTGGACGGTGATCCAGTTTTAAAACAACAATTCGCCACTCAGATGATTTCATGAAAATAATCTCGTCTTCTCAATATGTTTCGAAACCATTTGGGGTTGCTTAGGAAGTTGATTTCTTACGTTTTATTTGCACAACGTCACCCAAAGTTGCTGAGCTTTGCGAAGTACCAGGTGAGAGATCCACTGATTCTGCCTCTTCGAGTAGAGTCAGTTTAAACAACCGTTCTAACTTCCGCGCAAGACTTATCGTAGGAGCCATCTTGCCACTTTCAACTTTCGTGATAACTGAGGTCCTTTCATGAAGTTGACGGGCTACGTCCTTCTGTGCCATTCCTCTTTGTTCTCGTGCTTTTCGAATCAGTTTAGTAAAATCCTCAACTGGAACCAACTCACGTCTTTGAGGTCGAGACCGTGTAGACGGATAACGGCCTGTAGATGATGAACGTGGTACCGAATGAGACCGAGTTCTAGGAATGGAAGATTTCGAACTCGGTGGTTTTGTCCGAGGAACAGGTTTTCCTAGTTCAGCACAGCGATTACATGCTTGGAGCAGTGCCCCTTCTAGTGATATTTCCCTTGTTGAATAACATTCACGACCACAGATTTCACAGGTTACCATGAAGCTTTTTCACCAACACTCTATCAATTACCCGCCAATATCTAAAAGTTTACTTCCATTCTAGCCTTCTTTTAGTAGGATTAGGCAATTGTGGTAGGGAATAAAAAAAGCTTTTAGCGCGTGTCACTCAGAGAGCATGCAATGACCGATTCTACGGATTTCCGCAAGAAGCCAATATCACCTGATGACTATGTGACTCTAGCAGAGCGAACCATATTGTTAGAACAACGAGTCCGTGAGCTCGAATTAGAAAGGGAGCAAATTGCTGCTGAACGGACACGACTTGAAAATGAAGTACGAATTCTTCAAGCTGAACTGAATAAACTCCGACAACCACCACTAGTTTCAGCTACCGTAATTGACGTTCTTGATGACGGTCGTGTAATAGTAAAAAGCAGTACAGGACCTCAATTTGTCGTTAATTATCCTGAATCCATTATAGGAAGCAAATTGGAATCCGGAGCAAAAGTAGCCCTGA
>JAEOSA010000107.1 GCA_016840595.1 Candidatus Hermodarchaeota archaeon
TGATTTTGATGTTGACATCAAAATCTACATTGAGTGTTGGCGGGCGATCGGCGCCTAAATCGATGAGAGAGATTTTGAAACTGCGCCGTGTACGTCCTTCAAGAGTGATTTGTAATTGATTTTTCTCACGGTCAAGCCCTAGAGTAAGACTATTTCCTGCTCCTGCGCGTTTGACGATTTTCTCCATTTCATCAAGATTTACGCCAAGTTGTCCTTCTTCATCACATTCGAAGTGACTGAAAGCACCTTTAGGTAATTCAAAATCGACCATGGCGATTCGTGAGGGGTCCATCGCTCGTAGTGTCATACCTTTGGCTGAAATTTCAAAATTCGCTTCATCAACTAATGCAGAAATAGCGCTAATAAGAGCCTGCCAGGTTTTTGCATCATCGAATTTGGCTACAAACAACTAGGAATTCCTCCGGCGGGGTACAGCTTCAATTATTTTTCTTGTTTTACTATAAAGCTGTTTATCAAGAACGGCAAGGTCTTGGATAATTTCAGCGCGGAGTATGGGTTGACCTTCTCCGGATACTGCAACTGACCCGAAGACCCTGACAAAGGATTGGAGTTGTGGAATTGATTCTTCGGAGAGAACGGATATGCGTCCGGTTTCGTCGCTGAGAATGAATCCAGATTGGTCTTGATGGTCAACGACAAACCCCATTATTCGAACACGTCGACCGGCATATTCTGAGGTGATTTGACCGATATCTGTGAAGATTGCTGGTGTTCTGGTGAATGGGTCTGAAGACATGTAATATCCGCCACTTGCTCTTGAGTAGAGTGTCCCATTATTGTCCTTAAAGTTCTATCTCTTCTTGGTCTTCATCTGAAAGGAGAAACTTTAAAGAGCCCTCCTTCCAGTTTTCCTCTGGCATTCGACTTGGGATTTCCATCTTCCTTTGAATGACTATTTTCATGATTGATGTATAGAGGCTGAATGCTTTGACATGGAGAACCGTTCCCCTTCGAAATATCATCCTAACCTTACTTGATAAGAGGCAAGGGGTTCTTATCGATAAGGAATTAATTCGTTTATTGAAAAATAATCGTGTGAAAGTGACCCCTGAAGAGCTAGACCGAACTCTGTTGGAGTTGGAGATCGGAGGGAAAATTCACGTCCAACAGATTACTAAAACGAAGCGGAAAATTGAACTCCTTGGTGAACGACGGTATCTCGCTATTGCTGAGGACTAAGGAAAGTTTTGTAATGTGCCATTGTGTTTCTGTTAGACAAATGGTGACGTACTAGGTCGAGTTTGACCTGCTTGTTTACCCCATGAAAGGTAGGCTTTTTCCATCTCCGGTGTGATAGTAGGATTAATTTCGTCTATTGCCTTTATGAAGTGTTTACGGGTCACTTTTTTGGATTCCATGCTTTCTTCAAGAGCCGCTAATGCGGCCTCCCGACAACATGCTGCAATATCACTACCTGCAAAATTCTCTGATAATCGAACTAATTCATCGATTTTCACATCTTTGGTAATTGGCATATCCCTAGTGTATATTTCAAAAATTTGTTTTCGGGCCTTCTCATCAGGTGCGGGCACAAGGATGTGTCGATCAAACCGTCCTGGTCGTAGCATCGCTGGATCAAGCAGGTCTGGGCGGTTGGTTGCGGCTAATACGACAATGTCTTTGAGAGATTGGATACCATCGATCTCCGTGAGAAATTGGCTGATGACGCGTTCGGTTACGTGGGAATCGCCAGCTCCGGTTCCACGGGCGGGAGCTATTGCATCGATTTCATCAAAGAAGATAATTGCAGGTGCAGCATGTCGAGCCCGGCGGAAAACTTCGCGGATGGCTTTTTCGGATTCACCAACCCACTTGCTAAGAACTTCTGGACCTTTTATGCTGATGAAGTTGGCTTCGCTTTCGGTAGCGACCGCCCGTGCGAGCAGCGTTTTTCCACAACCGGGTGGCCCATATAATAGTACACCACGTGGTGGTTCTACACCTAGTCGGGTGAAGGCTTCAGGGTTCTGAAGGGGCCATTGCACTGCCTGTTGTAATTTATACTTGATTATTTCTAATCCTCCGACATCTGACCAGCGAACATTGGGAACCTCAATTGTGACCTCACGCATGGCGGTGGGTTGGATTTCGCGTAAGGCGTCCATGAAGTCATCGTTTGTGACACGGAGATCTGCAAGGACTTCTGGTGGAATTTCATCTTCCTCAAGATTGATTCGGGGCAGGTATCGGCGGAGTGCATTCATTGCGGCTTCTCGACAAAGAGCGGCAAGGTCGGCTCCGACAAAGCCATGAGTGATATTGGCAATGGATTCAGGTTTAACCGATTCGAGGGGCATCCCTCGAGAATGAATATGGATGATTTGGTGGCGACCTTCTTTATCGGGTACTCGAATCTCCACTTCACGATCAAACCGACCAGGTCGGCGTAAGGCAGGATCAATGGCATTGGGACGATTTGACGCGCCAATTACAATGACTTGACCACGTTGTTGGAGTCCGTCCATGACTGCAAGGAGTTGAGCGACAACGCGTCGCTCGACTTCTCCAATTACTTCTTCACGTTTTGGCGCGATGGCATCAAGTTCATCAATGAATATGATGCTGGGTGCGTTTTTTTCGGCCTCGTCAAAAATCTGGCGAAGGCGTTTCTCAGACTCACCATAAAATTTGCTCATTATTTCAGGTCCGTTTATGGAGATGAAGTGGGCTTCGGATTCATTAGCGACCGCTTGTGCAAGTAAGGTTTTACCGCAGCCAGGAGGTCCGAATAATAAGACTCCCTTGGGTGGGTTAATGCCTAATCGTGCAAAGAGTTCTGGGTGTTTTAGTGGAAGCTCGACCATCTCACGAATTCGTTGGATTTCGTGATTCAATCCGCCAATTTCTTCGTAGGTGATTAGGGGTACACCGACGTCGAGTTCTTTGGGTGGTTCACTAAGAATGGTGATTTGTGTATTGAGGGCAATTAAGACTACACCAGTAGGGCGAGAGCGCCTTACGAGAAACCGTACAGGTCGTCCAAGAATCGAAACATGGACTGTATCGTCTTTTACTACAGGACAGTTGAGTAATTTTTGTTTGACAAAATCATCGAAGTCTTTAACGGGGAATCTCATTTCAAGAGGGGCAAGAGTTACAGATAGTCCGGGTCGCTCTTGAACAGGATAAATTGACAGATTTTCTTCTAAACTGACGCCGGCGTTGCGACGCATGCGACCATCCATTCGAATAATGTTTTGCCCTTCATCCTGGGGATAAGCCGGCCATACGATGCCGGCGGTTTGTTTTCGGCCTTTGATTCCGAGGATGTCACCGGTTTGGACTCCAAGTTTTTCCATTGTCGAGGAGTCGATCCGAATGATGAAGCGCCCTGCATCACGTTCATGTGCTTTCTTGACACGAAGCGTGATTGATTTTCCGGGTGGGGATTGATCTTCTGCCACTGTTAGTCTCCACACTATGAAAAGGTACAAAGACATAAAAAAGTGTCAGAACTGTCATTCTCTAACAATTAAAGATTGAGTGATTATAAGAGGCTGACCGCTTCAATCTCGATTTGGCTTACACCAGGTATGTTCCTAACAATTTCTTCAACCGCGTCTGTTCCTCCAGCGTCATCATCAACGATGAACCGGAGTCGTAAAGCGTATAGAGGACCAAAGATGGGAATTTCTTCCCAAGCTTCAATGTGAACTTTCCCTTGGAGAATTTGATCGATTTGTTGGCGTAATTCACCGATTGGTGCGTTCGCGTCTTCAGGTGTGATTTTCATAATGGCAATAACCTTTCCCATGGAAGAATCCCTCGGTGGTATAGTCTTTGAAAAGTAACCATTTGTTTAGGGTCCTTTGAAATTACACGCTGGACATGTGTAAGTATTGGCAAACTCTCGGCACTTCTGGCAACGTCGAAGTGTGTAGTTACCACATGCGGGGCATGTAAATTGGACTGAATTTTCTCGGGGTGTGATTAAACCCCCACAGCATGAGCAGAATGAAGTTTTGGTTTCACTCATGTTAAATCGCCTTCATTGTAAAGGGCGTGGTTCAGAAGGATGCTAATAGGCTTCTTAAATTTTGTTCACTATCACACTAATTTTCGCTAGATTGGTTTTTTCTTGATTGCACGCCGCTTGAGAGGTGTTCCACAAACAGGACAGGGCTCATCTTTTGAGAAATCTATCGCTTTATGACCACACGCTGAACAATAGGTTTCCCATTGAATAACTTCACGGATTCCCGGCTGGTTTGTCCCGCGAAATTCGAGAGAAAGACTCTGTGCAACATTTTGAATAGAATAATCATCAGTGATTAGCACGGGATGCCCATTTTGAGTGGTTAAATCTAAGGCTAGGGCTAGAAGATCTAAATCGGGATCAGATAGATTATCCAAATCTCCCAATTGTTTTGCTACTTCTCTTACTTTTCGTAGTGATGTCTGTGTTGGCTCTAAGATGCGGAGTTTTTGTGCACTGAGGAGCATGTCAACCGTTTCTTTCAACCCTTTTTGCCGCATTTCTTTTTCAAGAAGGGGAGTAGTGGCTAGTTGAATGTCTTCGGCAGCATATTGGATCCGATTGAATATTGCGGAGGTGTCAATAACAAAGATTAGGGGCTTTTTCTGAGGCATTCTAGCACCCCAGTAATTTCCCTTGTAAACGGGTATAGAAGCGAGATGACCGGCGAAGAATGCGAAGAGAGGATTCAGAGTGTTTCACTGTGAGTGGGGTGTTTTGTTTGACCTCTGTTGAGTACTCACCATCGATATAGAGATTGGCAACGCGTCCAAGTTGGACTTCTATTGTGGTAGTGGTTGGAACGATGAGGGGGAGGAAACTATGCCGTAGAGGGGCTACAGCGAAGAGTAGTATGCCATCAAGATGAAGGTCTAAGATTGGTCCTCCCAAGGAGAGGGTGTGTCCGGTGGAACCCATAGGTGTTGCAATTAGAAGGCCATTAGCACGAAATTCAAATTCTGTGCTTTTGTTAAGTTGAACCGTCATCAAGGTAGGGCGTCCTTGATTTATGGGAAAAAGAGCCGCTTCATTTGCTGCATCTGGGAGGCGTTTTTTCTTTAACCAGACTCCAAGCCGCGAAGTTTCTTGGATTGCTAATTGTCCTGCTAACACTTGATCAAGAAGCATCTCAACTTCCTGAATTTCACATTCGGAAAGAAAGCCAAAGGATTCGAGATTTACAGGAAGAAGTGGGATATTTGAAGGTAAATGTTGCGCTGCATAGAGGGTTGTCCCATCTCCTCCAAGGGTTATAACCACGTCTGCTTTCATCTCTTTAATTGGACTGGCTAATTCCGGGCGCTTAAGAGCTTTGGCTAAATGGGGCGGGATGACCACTGCACGTTTTTTTGTTTCTAGATATGCTAGAATTTGTTGTGCAAACTGAACACCTGATTTGAATCCCGGACGAGTTAAGAGACCTACGATTTTCAATTTGATAGCCTCCTCTATGTGTGAAGAGCTACTCTTATTAGGGCTTTTTCTCGGTAGCCTAAAAGTTTAAGTGACCGCTATTGTGTATTCGGGGAAGGTGGCAGAAGATGTCGCACAAAGTTGTCGAAGCTGGTAGCTTAAAGATTGGTCGGTATCTCGTTATCGAAGGAGAACCTTACAGGGTAGTGAGTATTGAGAAGAGCAAATCTGGAAAACACGGCCATGCTAAGGCCCGCATTACTGCTGTTGGGATTTTTGATGGCTCGAAAAAGAGCATTGTTCTTCCCACTGATACCAAGGTGGATGCACCTGTCATCGATAAACGCGTAGCCCAAGTCAACTACATCACAGATTCTTCACCTCCAATGTTAGGATTGATGGACATGGAAAGCTACGAAAGCTTCGAAGTGGTCATGCCAGATCCAGAGGACTTTGAGGGAAAGGTCGAGCAGGGCATCCAAATTGAATACTGGATAGTGCTTGGCCGTCGGAAACTCGTGAGACGTCGATAGATTAGATTAGAAGATTTTGATTGAACAATCGAACCTGGTTTTTAGAAAATGGCGCGTCGATACGTCAAACAAATGAAAATTACCAAAGGAATGACTATTGGCGAATTAATGGAGCAGTTTCAACAAGCGGGGGTCTTGGGAGCCGGACGGCTAGCCCGGGCCACACAAATCGTACGTAATCTTTTCGAATCCCCAGAGTACCTGGTGTTTCTAGCGATGGCAGGACCCATGATTCCTGGCGGGTTGCGAGAAATCATTGCAGAACTTGTGCAAACAAAGCGTGTTCATGTGATTGTAACTAGTGGTGCGAATGTTGTCCATGATGTCCTTGAAGCCATAGGGGGTCATCATGTAAAGGGAACGTTACAGGCAGATGACCGTGAGCTCGCCGAGCAACAGCTGGGACGTGCAGGTGATGTCTTTATAGAAACGGCGGGTTTTGAGAAATTTGAAACCACCATCCATTCGATTCTCGATAAAATCTCTGAGCCGCAACGCAATGAAGGGATTTCTCCCTCCGAACTCATTCGAATCATTGGAGAAAATGTTGTGGATCCGCACTCTTTTGTGCATCAGGCATATTTGCAAAATGTCCAGATTTTTTGCCCCGGTATTCTTGATTCCATGCTTGGTCTTCATATTGCCCTCTTTAATCAAATGAAACCCTTGAAACTCAACGGGCTCAAAGATATGCAAATCCTCTATGACCAGGTTCATGAAGCAAAAGAGATAGGTGCAATTATTCTGGGTGGCGGACTGCCCAAACATTTCACCTTAGGTGCAAATATTTTG
>JAEOSA010000335.1 GCA_016840595.1 Candidatus Hermodarchaeota archaeon
TCACCAGCAGCAATATTGTGCCCACCCCCTTCGGAGCCACGTCCAATTTCTTCTGAGGCGAGTTTCATGGCTTCACCAAGATCCGCTCCCGCGTCAACTATCCGTCGAGTGGTTCGACCCGAAACTTTGACTCGTCCATCACGTGAATAGACGAAGGCAATAACTGGCTTTGACCAGTCTAATATTCGGGAATTCAGGGCCATCCCTGCTATGGAACCAACGATTGTATCAGGTACTTTGCTTTTTGCGTGAAAAGTTTGAATCAGTTTTCGGGCAACAACGGCGTCAACATCTTCAGTGAGCCATTGTAGTCCCAAAGCTAGTTGTTCACGATATTCCTTCAAAATACTCTCAGCTTTCCGATAGAAGGCTCCACGATTGCCCATACAAATTGCTACCCCAATTCCGCCTTGATTTGAACGCCCAGTAGCATTGAGGAGCGTGGCAAACATGCGAGCATCACGAAGGTAGCTTCCTTTCTCTTCATGTTTTAAGGTATAGACAACACCGATGAGTGATTGGGCTTCACGCGGTGGGATATTTTGCTTAAGCATGTAAGTTATGAGAGAAGAATTGAGTTGCCGTTTCTCTTCCTTTGATAAAGAAGCAATTGTTCGTAATTGGTCACCCTCACGAAGTTCAATATCAAGATCAGCGAGAAAACTTAGGGCACCTTCGGGATTACTACTTATGCCGGGGATGAAAGGATCACTTGAATATTGAAGCGCAATATGAATGGGTCGGGTTTCACGTCCAAAGATTCGCAAGTCAATGGAACGATCAATAACATCTGCAGCAATAGCATCCTCAACAATGATTGCTTTGTTCAACCCGATGAGCGAATGTTGTTTGCCACGATCTTGAATATCCCCAAGGGATCCTACTACGGCTAACGCTGCCAGGTCTTCATTCGACCCACCCAGATGTCGTGCAGCTAGATAAGCAACACCAGCCCCTGAAATCTCGTCGGTTCCATCGAAACCACATAAATGGGGATTAAGCTGGCGAAAATTAGAAGGTAATCTAATCTGATCTGGTGGATGATGATCTAAGATTACAACCTCTCCTTTGCCCAATGCCTCCTGGATGTGTGGAAGTTGGCCACTACCCAAGTCACAGAATATATAACGGCTTAATCCATGAGCAGCAAGTTCTGAAAGAAAAACTTGGTCAAGCTGACGAGTAATCCGAAGATGAAATGGGGCTTTACGCCGAACCAGTGCTGAACCAATAATACCTGCTGCCGATATGCCATCAGCATCGAGGTGAGAAATAACAAAAATAGGCTCGTTGGTTTCAATCCAGTCATTAATTCGACTCGCCGTCAGGTCTGCGAGTTCTAAGAAGCGATCCAAATCTTTTGTCAAGGAAATCAGCCGGCAACCTTCTACGCCTAGCGAATGAGAAGTGCGGCTTGCTCTGGTGTATATCTCCATTCAGCAGGTAGAACACCACGGCGACGATAATATTTCACTAGGCGGCGAATTTTACTCTCAATAAGGCGAAGACCATACCGAGAGTGAAGGTCCTTTTTTGAATCTTCCAAGTGTCTTCGAAGAGTAACGGCTCGACTGATAAGGTGGAAAAGATCTTCTGGGACTTTCAAGGGCTGCTCGTTTTCGTTAAGAATTTGCGTTATCGTTTTCCCAGTAATTGCTTTTACAAGTGGAACACCATGTTGATCGCGGAGAATCAGCCCAATCATTGAGGGTTGGTG
>JAEOSA010000336.1 GCA_016840595.1 Candidatus Hermodarchaeota archaeon
CGATAAAGTCCTCTAATCGCTGAAGTTTTGTCAGACACGGTGTTCATCTCACCGTGTTCCTGCATGGGTTAACTTATCAAACTTTCTTTACTTTTCTCGGAGCTCCCAAATGCAGGAATCTGCGCCCCAAGTTTTGCATTGAACTTCCTCACATTCGCTATTAAAACCGCGAAGTGTTAGAACGTGTTGGAAGACTCCGCTGAGAATATTGCAGTACTTCAGACCGCGAAATTCGTCAGACATCCGGATGTTCTCACAGATGGGACAATCATTAAAAGCGTAGACAATTTTCTTTTCCTCTGAGTCATAATGTGCTTCGTCAAAACCTCTCCCAAGCATCACGCGTGTAGCGAGGGTGAATGTGTTAAGAAAGCCATCAAAGGTGGTGGCGTGTTCACCAATTGTGTCGCTATATTCGAATAGTAATGTTTCTGCCATCGCCATTCCAAGGCGAAATAGCTTCTCGTTTGCCTGGTTTATGTCACCCTTTGTTTGTGTAAGTACATCATCTATTACTGCAGCCACCAATGCTTGAAAGGCATTCAGTGACGTTTTTTCCATCTTAAAATGCCAACCGATCCAACCTTTGACACCCATGGCTAGTCACCTTACATTCGTACATGCTCAAAAGGGGTTAAGAATTCTTCGTCGCTGGTAGTAGGATTAGAATCGCTTTTCGAAATCTACAAGTTTCCGCTTTTGGAGGTCTAACAGCATTCGCATTGCGATGAAAAATTGTAATCCCATCTTATCTGCAATTTCTTGGAGTGTTGCTTGCCCGTCACATAGACTGAGCATTCGAAACTCCGTGATTGAGAGTTTTTGTTTTTCCAAGTCGGCAATAACTCGAGGTACGATTCGACGACTTTTTGTGCCTACCATTGACGTGGGAGGAGCTGGGGCTGCCGTCCCACTTGGAGGCGGTTGGGCAACTTCCACCTGCTTGCCTGCATGGATTTCAGACACTTCATGGCCTCGTTCAACGAGATCTTGGTCTAGATAAATCGTGATGACGTGGTTGGGCTCACCATGAACGTACGAGTAGGGAAAAGGAAAGACAGTTTGTCTTTGAATGGTGTCAGGTGGAACATCAATCGCAATATAGGCTTTGCATTTTTCACAATACGTGTATACGACTGGCATCGGTGAGCTCCCAGACTATTACCGAGTATATTGCACAGGATGCGTTCTTAACATTTGCTTCTGATTGACTTTAAGTCGGATTTAATTCGAGAAATTCTTGGGATTTTGTACATCAAGAGAACAATTGGTTACTTTGCGTGAACAGCAATCTTATTGGCGTCATGAAAAATGTGGATTGTTGCATCTGCATTTTCTTGTATCCACGTATTCACAGTACTTTGCGGATTAGTTGTGTAGGAAAGGTGTGCGGTTTCAACCTGTTTTTGGTCTAGCTCTGTGTACAACCAAATATGACGTAATCGCTGGATGAGCTCACCAAATTTCCAGCTTTTGTGTGTATATAATCGATAATGACGTTGAATTTCAGCCATCATTTCTGGAAGCGGTTTGATTAAGTAATCATAGAAGAACTCTCGGGCCTTGGGAGTCGGTGCAATGCCTTTAGGACATTCAGCAAGAAGAAGTATCTCTCCCTCATCCTGCACCGCGTTTTTAGTAAGCTCTAATCCTCGTTGTGCATTGTAAAGGCTTTCATCTTGCGGAGATCCGCCTGGCGTGAC
>JAEOSA010000337.1 GCA_016840595.1 Candidatus Hermodarchaeota archaeon
CGTGTAGACTGCCTCGGTAGTACCATCCTTTTGCATCTCGGGGATTGACGGTGACTGTTTCAATAAGACATTCAAGAGCTTCTTTGTGGAGACCAAGTTCATGAAACACTAATCCTCGGTTATACCAGGCATCAGCATAATCCTGCGGGTTGGCAGTGAAGACTTGTGTAGCTTGAGTGAAACTGTGAAGGGCATCCTCAAAGCGGTTCAGTTCTTTGTAAGCTGCTCCAAGGTTGTTCCACGCTTCAATATAACGCGGATCCAACTCTGTGGCCTTCTTGTAGCATTCGAGTGCCTCATTAATCCGACCAAGCTGGTCGAGAACTAGTCCCTTATTAAACCATACTGCTGCGTCGCGTGGTCGTAATTCTGTAGTGACCGAAAACGCTTCTAAGGCTTCCTCTAATTTTCCCTGCTCACCCAATTCGATACCCAAATTAAACCAGTCTTCAGCCGTCAGATTCGCAGGCGGTCGTTTTCGCTCAGACAAAACCATAACCATCCATAGCTCGTAAACGCACCTTTTTAGCTTTAGACCTCTCGCCTTTGAGTCTTCACATCCTCAACGAGCCTTTAGGATACGCATCATGAGCTGACCAAGGGGCAGGGATTCATGTCCTGCTCCGATGACAATGAGCTCCCAACGTTTCATTAACTCACGAAACGAGACTCGACCAGTAAACAGACTCATCAGGGTTTCAGTCGAGGCTTTGTAAATTACTTCTGGAGCGGGGTAGGAACCAATTCGTAGCTCCATGGTTCCCTTGCGGTGCAATAAAATGTGGAATGTGTCATCATCAGTTTCTAATTGCAGCACTTTCCCCTGATAGGGTCCAACCCAATCGCGGACAAACTCGCGGTGTTCAGGTGTATCATTTACCTGTTGAATCATTGTTTCAAATAGTTGAGTAAGTTGATTCGTCAACATGGTCACCTTTTAGGTCATTTCTTCTGTTTCATCCAATCTTGTACGGCTTCAAGCACTGCGGCATTGACATGGCGTGCGCTTTTGTCACCTTTTCGTTCCTGAACCTTGATCAGAAAGTCGTTATAGAGTTCCTGGTTCATTAGTAGAACAACACGGCCCTTCCGGTTGTTCACCATGGCTTTGGCAACGTACTGGTTCTGACGAATCGTTAGAGTTTCAATATCGTTAATCCGTAAGTGTGGATACCCCGGCCATTGACCATCTGACGCTTTCTTATATCGTGGCATAACCTATCCTCCTTGAGGTGTTCCCTTCTTTCCTAAGTCGATGGATTGGTCTCCTGGAATTTTCGCAAAACCTGGTTGAAATGGCCAATCCACGACATAACGCATACCTTTTTTCCCTGCTTTATCTCCACGCCGCCAAGTACCTGCATAGATGTTACTACCGTAAATCCGGACGAATTCCCTTAATATGAGGAGTGCTGCAGCTTCAACACTGATATTCGCGTCTTTTGCTTTCTGTACCAATCCCTTGCGAACATCTTCTGGTAATTCCAGTTTCATAGGGCTTTTCACCTTTGAGCCTTCATCCTCTTTCGTTTTGTTTTCGGTTTTTGTTTGGATTTCTCGGCTTTTTGATTTCGAAATGCAAGCCGTTGATACGGTACTCCCCATCGTTCTGCATAGAAACTACCTTCAAGCGGCCACCGGGACGGACCAAGCATCCGTGGTTTTTCAGGAATACCAATACAAAAAGCGGCGATTGGAGTCCA
>JAEOSA010000108.1 GCA_016840595.1 Candidatus Hermodarchaeota archaeon
CGGTTTGAGCGAGTTTCTCTTTTTCAACAAGCTTGCCAAGGCTCCATTTAATTCGACCCATACCTGTGTCGATGAATTCTTGTTTGATATCTTTCAGGTACACTTCATACCCAGCGTGCTGAGCTAGAACTTGTGTTATGCCGTGACCCATGAGTCCAGCACCAATGACTGAGACTTTTTTGACTTCCAAAAGCGTCACCTCGCAGAGGCTATGCAAGATGTTACTAAAAAACCTGTTATTCATCAAAAATCAGTGTTGCTTCCAAGTGTATTTTTATGAGTACTATGTTATCTGTGGTTATTGAGTGGATTCTTGTGCGCCTTGTGATTATCGGAAGCGGAGCAGCTGGACTAAGTGCAGTACAAACGATAATAGAACATGAGAACTCCGTTAATGTCGTTTTGATTACAAAGGATACGCGATTCTACGCTTTATTTTCTCTTCCCTCGTTTGTTGCTGGAGAAATTGACGAAAAATACCTCGACCGATTTGACCTCCAGTATTTCGAAGATGCTGGAATCAAAATGAAATTGGACACCACTGTGACAGGGGTTAATCTCGAATCCAACTCAGTCCAGCTCGAATCTGGGGAAGAGGTTCCTTACGATAAGCTTCTCATCGCCACAGGAGCATCCGCAATCAAACCTCCCATCGAAGGACTGGACAAAGAAGGCGTAGTAACCCTAGTAAATCTGCGAGATAGCCAAACTATCCTAGCACGAGCAAACCGCAAGATAAAACATGCCGTCGTTATTGGAGGAGGGTTTGTTGGCATTGAAAGTGCCACCGCGATTCACAATCTTGGTACCCAAGTTACAATCATTGAACGCGAAGATCATCTTCTCCCCCGAATGCTAGATGAAGATACAGCAGAAATTGTGAAGCAACTCTTAAAAGACCAGAACATCGAAGTTCATTCCTCAACAAGCGTCAGCAAAGTTCTTGGTGGGAAGACTGTCGATGGTGTGCAAGTTGGACGAAAGCAGCTTCAATGTGATCTGGTCATCGTAGCCGTAGGTGTTCGTCCAAATCTCGACATCATCAAAGGAACTCAAATCAAAACAAATGAAGGAATTCTTGTCAACGAATACATGCAAACCAGCGAAGGAAACGTATACGCAGCAGGCGATGTCGCTGAGGCACTAGATCGCGCAACGAATGAATTAAAGATCAATGCAATATGGCCAAACGCCATTTCCCAAGGTCGAATCGCCGCACAGAATATGCTTGGTAAAAAGATTTCGTATCAGGGTTCTGATGCCATCAATCTGATTAACATCTTTGAGACATCAGTACTAAGCATAGGTCAGACTTCGAAAGAAATTGGCACTTGTGAAGTGACCCGAATACACCGTAACAAGGTTTACAGGAAACTTCTTCTTTGTGATGGCAAAGTCATGGGATACCAGGCAATTGGGGATCTTCGAAACGCCGGATTTATCCTGCACGCTCATCGAACAGGTGCTGACATAACCCACGTCCTAGATTCTCTCAAAAAAGACAATCTCATTGGTCAGCACTATTGGCGGTCAGAAGAAAAACGATCATAACTTATGTAATTCTCCAAATATCAGTCACTTTTTCAACAACTAGGAACTAAAATTTCTCTGCATATGAGAAATTTCAAAATAGATACAAGTATATGAGACAACCCAGTGATATCCAGAAGGCTATTGTCACTAACCATCCCCTTTTCCTATCTATTCTGAAGGACACACCAATCATATTGAATGAAGCTATGTAGAATACAATGATGTAGACGATGTGAAGGGCTAGTATTTCTCGGAATGGAATTCGCAGAATGTGGTCCCAGATCAATTCCAGAAAGAGATAGAAGAGAATAAGTCCCAGAGGTATGATCACTGGTTTCTCGGGCTTCTCCTTCACATATCCTATTAGTATGACTGCATAGGGAACAAATAAGCACATTACAAAAATCCCAACACCCGCCGGAGTTCCACGTTACCAAATTTAGTTGCTAGAAAAATACCGCTCACGAAAATGAAGAATAAAACAGAAGCGCCAATGAAGATAATGTTCATTATTCTAATCAATTCAATCTGTTTAGTCTAGTCTGACTCCATCTTTCTCCTCTCAAATTCACTATTCTCATATTGTGAATCTTCAACATTGATAATGTTTCTCTTGAATGCTCACTCTGAGTGGTGAATATAGAAGGAATACTGGTGTTGTTGAATTTCCAGCCATTTTCCCTGTAATTATTTCTCTTTGAAGAGAACCCAAGCTAACTGTTCTTTTCGCCGCTGCATTGCTTCCTGCGTTTCTTCGGCATATTCGATGGCTTTTGTGGAACAGTATTTCACACACTGTGGGTCACCCCCACAAAGGTCACAATGGATAAGTTCCGTACCATGAGTTGTTATGGCGGAGAAGGGACAGACCACTGCACATAACCGGCAGCCAATACAGCGATCCTCGTCGCGTTTTACAACTCCTTCATCCTTTGTAATAGCGTTCTGTGGACAGGCTGCGACACAAGGTGCATCCTGACATTGAAAACAAACAACCGGAAATTCGAATCGTTCAAATTCATCTCGAACGACACTAATTGCGGCTTTGCGTGGGTTGCACTCACCATATTTGGTTAATGAACAGGCAAGTGAACATAATCGACAGCCAGTACAACGCTCGGGGTAAACGAAGATGTACTTCATTCAATTGCCTCCAATTCAGTGATGCGTTCGTTTGGCACCAGCCCTTGGTCATTCCAGCCCCGAAGCTGATAGTACCGATCCAACATGGTTTGGAATTGTTGGCGATCTATATGATGACCTTTAGCGGTCTTCAAGGGGGCTGGGTCATCAAAATAGCGTTTAGGTAATGAGTCATCTGCCCGGGTGAGTCCAAACCGAAGGTTGAGGATGCGTTCGGTGTCAATTATTCGCCACCCAACTTTTTTCAGCTCCTGAATCTCGAAATCAAGGCCCACTGCCGCTTGTAAGAATTCGCGAACCTGATCATATCCGATGAGGTGTGGGCTATTAAAACCATGGCAGATGAATTTACAAATTCCCACTGCATCTATTACGGCGTACATATTGTCTGACCAAAAAACGGTTTTTTCCTTCCCCTCATATGAAGTGGGATCCGGCGAGATTCCTGTACCATAGATATTTTCCTTTACTTCCTGGGGGAGACGCAGAAAGATTTCCAGGGTGGGTCGACTACGCAAATGGTCAGCTCCTCTTGACGCAGTCGCTATCCCAAGTGCAAATGCTTTGATGTAACGAACATCATGAGGATCACTTTGAGGTAAGTTCTTTACCGCAATGAGATAATCAGCAGATTTTGGTCCAAAATACTGAACAGCTTGACTACTTTCCGCCAAGACGCCCCCAAGTCCCTCACGGCGGGCTGTCTTTTCGAGGAGGGATTTGGCAAGTTCAAAGTTTTCGAATTCCAGTTTCTCTCCATGGAATTTCTTTTTATCAACAATTCCTTTTTCATAAAGCTCGAAAACCCAGGCAAGAATACTCCCTGCAGATGCCGTGTCTAATCCAAGACGGTTGCAGAGGTTATTCAACTCAATAACCTGTTTTGGATCTGAGATACCTATGTTTGCTCCCAATAATCCAATCGTCGTGTATTCAGGACCTTCACCGTTCAAGGTATTCCGATGTCGACAATGTACAATGCAAGACGCACAGGATACCATTTTCTCTGCATATTCTTCAAAATATTCTGCGTTCAATGAATCCGACCAAGCATTCAGCTGGCTGTTCTTCGTGCGAATCGCTCCCAGTTCATTACTAACATCGTACAGATACGGAGAACCCAGTTTGCCCATGACTGTGATGACCTTCGAATTCAAAACATAATCATTAACACGCTTGGTAAGCTCCAGAAGCTGTTCTGGATGAGCAACCTTCAACCCTTGAGTTCCATAAGCGACCAAAGCCTTCAGATTCTTCGATCCCATGACCGCACCAAGTCCGCCCCGTCCTCCGGCATTTTTCACACCGTTGCGAATGTTCGCAAAGCGGACGAGCTTTTCACCCGCTTCTCCAGTGACAGCAGCCTGAACATCCCCCAAATCCTTCCGTAACTCAGTTTGAACATCATACGTATCGAGACCCCAATAAGCCGACGCATCTCGAATCTCCACAGAGCCATCCTGAAGGAAAATATAACTCGGTTTTTTCGCTTTGCCAAGAATGATGATTCGGTCAAAGCCAGCATACCGCATCTCCGGAGCAAAATAGCCGCCACAATTTGTGTCACCTAAAAAACCAGATTCAGGGGATTTCGCTGTAACATTGAACCGCGACGCATTCGGGATCAGAAACCCGGTCAGCAAACCAGTACCAAAAATCAACACATTTTCTGGGGAGAGCGGATCTACATCTTTCCTGAGCAATTTATTCAAATAATAGACGTTCGTCCCTCGACCGCCCAAGTAACTTCGAATAATGCTTGCTGATGTCTCCCCTATTTTCACTGAACCTTTACTAAGATTAACAATCGCATATTGGTTTGCTATCATTTTGGGTTCTTCCGGGGGTTTGTTATCCACCACCAACTGCCATCACTAGCGTTAATGTTGTAGAATGCTGAATCGGGATATCATTAAGATTTTCCTGAAGAACAGGTTGGTTGTCAACAAAAATGTTGAGATACTTGTGGATTTCGCCAGACTTGTTGAACAGTTCCTGCCCAAGAACAGGATACCCATCAATTAGCCGTGTAAGGATTGACCCAATAGTATCGTTTCCTTCAAGGTCTAGGTGTATTTTTTCGATTCCCGTTGTAATCTTCAATACACCAACCAAACGAATTGTAACACTAGAAGTCGTTTTTTCCATCGATTCTCTTCACAACCTCCATCAACGGAAATCAAAAATCTTTACTTTCCTCCAGTTCTCCCAGCTTCCTAAAGGATATAAGGTTCAAAGTCAGATATGCGCCTCGGTGCGCACAATGAAAGCCGCAGTGTTTTATGAAGCCAGAAAACCCCTTAAAATTGAAGATGTTCCGACACCCGAAGTTGGACCTGAAGACGTTCTGATTAAGGTGGCAGCATGTGGTGTGTGCAGAACCGACTTGCATTATCTGCATGGAACTTCCACTTTCAAAAAACCCCCGTTGATCCTTGGGCATGAGGCTTCTGGTACAATTACTGAAATTGGTTCAGCTATAGAAAATTGGACCAAGGGAGATCGCGTTTTAATTCCTGCTGTTCTGACCTGTGGATATTGTGATAACTGTCGGTTAGGGCGCGAAAACGTATGCCAACGACAAGAAATGGTGGGGAATAACATTGATGGCGCCTACGCTGAATACATCCGTGTCCCAGCTAAGGACATATTACGAATCCCTGATTCATTACCATTAGAAGAAACGAGCATCGTAGCCGATGCAATTTCAACACCCTATCATGCAGTGAAGAACCGGGGAGAAGTCCGACCAGGAGATTTGGTAGCGGTGTTTGGATGTGGTGGTGTTGGTATCAATGTGGTTCAACTCGCTGCGGCAGCAGGTGGCATCGTTTATGCCATCGATATCGATGATACGAAACTGAAATTAGCTAAAAAACTCGGTGCAACTTTCACTATCAACTCAAAAGATGAAAACCCTGTCAAACAGATTCGGGCTATGACAAACAAGCGCGGTGTCGATATCTCCTTTGAAGCCATTGGAATTCCTGACGTAATGAGTCAAGCATTAGCCGTTGTGAAATGGGGTGGTCGGATGGTTGTAGTTGGCTATGCTGAATCCGATTGGACCGTTTCGGCTTCACGAATTATGTATCGAGAAGTAGAAATCCGTGGATCTCTTGGATGTCGTCCAGTTGACTATCCTCCACTACTGCGAATGGTGGAGCAAGGTGTCATTCAGATTGAACCAATAATTGATAGTAAACGTCCGCTAGAAGAAATTAATGAGGCTTTCAAACTCCTTGAAGAAGGAAAGGTTCTGGGTCGAATTATCGTTATCCCCTAGGTCACTCACACGAGTCTATTTTCCTTTCCATTCTGGTTTCCGCTTTTCTAAGAATGCTTTGAGTCCCTCCGAAGCATCCTCTGTGTTCTTTAAAGAATCTAAGTAAATCTCGGTAGATTTTTCGACTGCCTGCATAAAGTCAAGGTGCATACTCTCGTAAATAGCGCGTCGAACGTAGCGGAGCATAATCGGGCTGTGTTCCTTGAGTTTCGAAACTAATTCGTTAACGGTGGAATCTAGCTGGTCAGCAGGCACAGCATGATTGATAAGCCCAATCTTCACAGCCTCATCAGCCGAAATGCTATCGCCAGTATAAAGCAACTCAAAGGTTCGTTTTTGACCAACGAGATGATGCATTGCGGCTGCCGCAACTGTTGGCACTGCACCAACTTGGATTTCTGGTTGACCAAACTTTGCTGAATCTGCTGCAATGACCACATCACAAGCGAAGGCTAGCTCACATCCTCCACCTAATGCAGATCCTTGAACCACAGCGATGACGGGTTTATCAACATCTATGAGTGCTTCAAAGACATTATTGAACACCTCTAACGTCTTAGGTGCTTGTTTCGGGAGGTGTTGTTCTACATCAACCCCAACTGAAAAGAAACGGTCGCCAGCTGTTTTTAAAAGAATGAGATTAGCATCAGAGTTGGTCTTCATCTCTTGAAATGCCTTTTGAAGCTCTG
>JAEOSA010000338.1 GCA_016840595.1 Candidatus Hermodarchaeota archaeon
TACGTTCGCTACTGGATGCATGTTCGACACCTACAATTTGCAGGCGAAAAAATGTCAAAGTCCGTTGGGAATATCTTAACAGTTCGTGATGCCGTAAAACAATATAGTGCTGCAACTCTCCGTTTATTCCTCCTCTCAACCCATTATCGGAAACCGCTCACCTTCAAAGAGGAAGATCTCCAACGTACAAATTCACAATTGGATAGCCTTCGATATGTCCTCACTCGACTTCACGCATTCAAAAGCGAACAAAAAAAGCCTTCAATAAGCGATGATGAGTTAATAGCAGACCTAGAGAAAGCAAGAAGCACAATGGAAACAGCGCTCCTTGATGACTTCAATACCGGTCGGGCAATCAACCAACTCTTTCAGTTCGTCAAACATGTCAATCAGAAACTGGAAGCGCCTCAACTCATCAGTAAGGATACGGTGGATAAATTACTCAGCTTCTTTCAGAAAATGGGTATCATTCTATTTGGCGACCTATACTCCCGCGAAGTAGAACCCAAAACAGATTCTGTCATCGGTCAACTTGTGGAATTGCTTCTTCAGGAACGGAATCGTCTCCGCCAGAATCAGGAATATCAACAGGCGGATGCTATTCGCACAGCGCTCCAAAGGATTGGATTTGAAATCGCAGATACGAAAACCAGTACTCAATGGTGGAGAAAGGGAGCTAACGCTGATTGAAATGAAAAGATGGAACGCTCAACCAATTCAGCGAGCGCATCGAAGAGCTTAGATTATTGGCATTGTCAGTGCACTTTCAGCTGCTAGCCTTGCTACGTCGAGGAAGAAGGTGGGGAAAATCCCAATACCAATGATGAAAAGTGTCAAGACGACAATGACGAAGAGCATGAGGGGATGGGGGTCTTTGGCAGCGGCCGCCTCTGGACTGGGTTCAGAAAAGACGAGAATTTGAATCATGCGTAAGTAATAGACAACGCTGAAGGCACTCATGAGAACCAAGATTACAGTAGAAAAGTAAGCTCCGCCGATGATTGAGCCCCAAATGATGTAGAATTTACTGTAGAATCCGATGAGAGGTGGTACTCCTGCGAGGGACAAGGCAGCAATAGTGAAACAGAACATAGTGATGGGCATACGCCGACCTGCACCACGAAGGAGATCGAGATCTCTGGTATGAAGCTGGTGGATGAAAATGCCTGAAATCAAGAAGAGGGCCCCCTTCGCGAGCATGTGACTTGTGATATGAAAGAGGCTTCCTGTCAGAGCATATTCAACAGCAAATGGAGTTTCTGTTGCAGGGATCCAGTAACTTAATGGCATCATGGCAATGGTGTATCCAAAGATAATGTACCCGACGTTTACGATGGTCGAGTATGCAAGAAGTCGTTTTATGTCCTTCTGAGTTAAAGCCATGAGATTGCCGAATATCAAAGTGAAAATCGCAAACCAACTCAGAATCATTCCATAGTACGTAAAGATGTAAGTAAGAGTAGTTGTTAGGAGCGCATTCCCGTAAAAGTTCAAGAATAATCGAAGGATAGCATAGCTCCCTGTCATAATTACGACACCGCTCAACATGGCACTAATTCCGCTGGGAGCAGCGGGGTGGGCATCTGGTAACCAAGTGGAGAGGGGAGCAATCGCCGCTTTAACACCAAAGCCGACAATTAATCCTACCATTGTGAAAAGAACCAGACCGTAAAGAGGTGAAGTTGTGGCAGGGAC
>JAEOSA010000009.1 GCA_016840595.1 Candidatus Hermodarchaeota archaeon
GCATCAAACCCACAGATATCGATGTTGCAGAAGTTCATGACTGCTTCACAATTGCCGAACTCATTGCTTATGGGGATCTTGGATTCTGTAAACGTGAAGACAGCCCCAATATGATACGTAATGAAGAAACACACCTTGGGGGACGTATACCCGTGAATATTGATGGGGGACTCCTATCAAAGGGTCATCCCGTAGGGGCAACTGGTGGTTCACAGATTCGAACTCTGGTGCATCAACTTCGTGGTGAAGGGGGGAAGATGCAAGTGGATGGAGCGAAAATTGCTTTGGGTCACAATGTTGGTGGAATCGGGATGTATACGAACGTGACTATTCTGGAGACGTAGTGTGGAGGTTTGAGGTGAGTAGGATGAGTTTTGAACGGTTTGGTTTTATCAGTTATGTATCGCAGACAAAAATTGGTGAGTTTACCGAGTACCTGAAAAACAATCGGTTAATGGGTACAAAGTGTAAAAAATGTGGGAAAGTCTATTTCCCCCCACGTGGTGCTTGCACCTCATGCCTTGGAGAGGAAATTGAATGGATTGAAATCCAGGGTGACGGCAAACTTGTTACTTTCACTCAAGTCAACTTTGCTCCAACGGGATTTCAAGAAGACGTCCCTTATATTCTTGCACTTGGACAGTTGAACAGTGGACAACATGTTTTTGCCCGATTTTCCAAAGATGCGCCATTGGAACAGTTGAAAATCGGAATGGCCGTACAACTTGTGCCCTGCAAAATCGATGAAGAACGAGTGACATATGAGTTTCAAGTGCTCTAAGAGAGTTACCGGAATTCAGGTATAACTTCGGAAGCAAAGAGCTTCAATGTGTCCTTTAGCATCTTTGGAGGAACAAAGAAGTTAACAACCATATGCCGTACACCAGCTTTCTGATATTCTTTGATCCCTTTGATTACATCATCCGGTGTACCAAAGAAAACTGGAGCCTTGTCGAGAACGTCATCAGGAATCTCTTTTGCCATCGCTAATAGTTTTTCCGTAATCTCTGAGTTCATTACTAAATGCCAAGTCATATCGAACTCGTCGGTTACGTCATCATATCCTAGTCGACGAAGAATTCGTGGACGAGTTAGGAAGTAGATCTTTGCCCCGAGTCCCACATTTTTCCGGGCGGTTTCGTATTCATCAGCTACAACTGTAAACACAAAGGCTGCAGGTTCAATTACATTCGGATCACGTCCAGCTTTCTTTGCGTGATCTCGGACAGTCTGTAATTTCTCCGCATATTCATCAGGAAACATACTTGCTGGAACCCAACCATCACCCAATTCTCCAGCCATCTTCATTGTTTTGGGTGAATTTGCGGCAATCCATACGGGGGGGTTTGGTTCTTGAATTGGTCGTGGTTGGAGAAACGCGTTTTCTAATTTGTAGTACTTTCCATCATAATTGGCAACCTCTTCTGTCCACAGCATCCGCATGATTTTTACTGCTTCACGTGTGCGTCCAAGAGGTTTTTTGAGATCAATTCCAAAAGGAAAGAGATTCATGGCTTCACCCAACCCGACGCCTATAATCGCTCGTCCATTTGAGATGTGATCACAAGTTGTAACCATCTGTGCTAGCGCCGCGGGATGGTGACGATAGGTATCACCAACACAGGTGCCTAATTTCACTTTCTTTGTTTGCGTGGCTACAGCTGATAGTGCTGACCAAGCTTCCAGGGCATCCCACCGTCGAATGCCAAATCCAACCGTGTGATCGGGCATCCAAAAGGAATCGAAACCCATTTTTTCGATATATGTTGCCGTGTCTAGGATTCGGTCCCATGCTGAAGGGGTACTAACAACTCCAAATTTTAGTGCGTCTGACAGATTCTCTTGCCTCCTATTTATCCACAACTTTGGGTTCACGCTTTTCTAAGAAGGCTCTAACACCTTCTTTGGCATCTTCAGTTTCAAGGAGTTTTCTCATATACTGAGCTTCAATAAATAATCCTTCTTCTAGAGTGCGTTGAGTGGCTTCCTTGAGCGCCCGTTTAGCGTATTTCAGCGCAACAAGTCCCCGCTTTGCGATTCTTTCTGCAAGAGCCATTGCTGTAGGGATTAGCTGATCAGGTGGGACGATTTTGTAAACAAAGTCCCCCATTTGAGATGCAGTTACAATGTCACCGGTAAAAATGAGTTCGCGGGCTAATTGGGGATTCATCCACCGTTGTATACGTTGGGTACCACCCCATCCGGGAATGACGCCTAGCTTGATTTCAGGTTGCCCGAATTTTGCTGTTTCTGAGGCGATGACAAAATCACAGGCCATGGTAATTTCCATGCCTCCACCCAGGCAAAATCCATTGACGGCGACAATAATTGGTTTTGAAGTCCTTTCCAAGGATAAGGTAAAATTCTGACCAGTTCTCGTCAGCTGGTCAGCCCTGTCAGCATCTTTACCTTCAAACTGCTTGATGTCTGCACCACCAACAAAGAACCTATCACCTGCTCCAGTAAGGATTACAACCTTGGTGTCGTCCTGATCAAGTTCTGAAAATACTTTTTCAAGTGTTTGGAAGACTTGTGGGGTCAGGGCATTTGCGGGAGGATTGTTTATTGTAACAATTGCCACCTGTTTCTTTTTTTCAACTTCGACTATTGGCATTACTTTCTAGCTCCCACGACAAATTACGGGACATCCCATAAAGTTTCGAGGTTCCTTTTACAGTTTGTCGTATTTGATATTTCAATTTAAATTTCCAGTTGAAATTAAGAAATCATGAAAAACCAAGATATTACCACATCTGGTTTCGGAATAATTAAAGTCCACAGAAACCAATTATAATTCTGTTCCAATAAGGGATTCAGGGTTTACCCTGGATTTGGAATGGAGTGTGTGGCTATTTGAGTTCTACTGATAAAAGTAGACAACCAAAAAGAAAACCGTCCAGACGACGGGTTATTGTTTCTGACACTCCAGAAGAGTTACCTGAAGCCATTGCTTGGTTGCGAAAACTTGTCACAACGATTTATTCGATGAACCTAGAAGGAATTATGCGATTGAAAGATCAGTTTGACCAGATTTATGATGATCACGTTGATGAGTTTAACCGAAAACTTCGCAAGATAGATTTAGAAAAAGCCGAAGATGTCCAATGTCATTCCGATGCAAAAGTGATCCTTGGTTATTTGCTAGCAGTCTGTAAATATCTCGAACGCCTTGCGGATATCAAGAAGCAAAATCAACATTCGTCTTCGCGAAAACAAGAATCAGATTCATTAGCGAATGCATTACAGAAAGACCTTACAAAAGAACTGCGTGCCTTCTCCCGTGAATTAGAACTAACCCTTGGAATCAAACCCAAGTGATTCCCAAATAGCACTTCTGAAGCTGCCTTAATAGTTCCATTATGTTTAGATGTTGCAACAAAACCCTTTTGGAATTTAACGCACCAGTATCCTGTATAATTCAAGTTGGTGATGGAAAATGACTGGAATTTCTTCGCTTACTGCTTCTTTGAAAAAGAATCAATCAGTTGTTGAAGAACTTGCAGCAACGACACAAAAGGCATTAGGTTCACTTTTGAATCAAATCGACCGGCTCCTTGAACTAGCTGCTCACTTACAGGAATCGTGGGATGATCGACAGGCAACTGAAGAGGAATTATCTCATGATGCTTCCTCCTTAACTGGTGAACTTGAAGCAGAAACCCGGGAGAAGTCGAAGCTTGAAACAACCGATTCCACTCAAAGACAAGTATTAGCAGAGGCAAGAGCCGAACGCGAAAAATTACAGGAAGAAGTAACTACGACGGAGAAAACCCTTGAAGACTTAGAAGATCAACTTCGCACCCTTGATCGGACCCTTCGAGAACAGGATAAAGCGCTCGTTAAGGTTGAGGAGCAACTCAATAAGGTCGATGAGAAACACACTCACCAATTAGAGGACCTTGAATCAAAAGCAAGTGAAGCGCTAAATGAAGCTGAAGTATTGGAAGCAAAATACAAAGCACTTCGGTATCTTGTTCAAGAAAAAATCATAACCTCGCCTGAAGCAAAAGTAGCTCTTGAACTGAAAGGAAAAGAAACCGCGACCATTGATCATCTCCAAAAAACGACGTTCATAGGTCGATTCAAGGTCAGGGAAATTCTTGAGCAAATGGCTGAACACAAAATCGTCAAGTTCGACCGTGGTTCAGGACAGGTGAAAGTGCTGAAGCCCATTGATTTGTGAAATGCGTGAGGATGATATTGATGACTGAAATAAAAGAACTCCAACAGGGAATGGAACAGAACCAAGCACAGATGAAGGCTTTACGTGAATCGTTTCGCTCGCAAATGTCGGCACTAGTTAATGAAATTACCTCGAGCTTACAAACTCTGACCCGAATTGAACGTGAATTTCAACTCTCTGAAACGCGAATGCAAGAACACCGAGAGACAATTAACCACCTTCAAGAACAATTGACCCAACTTCGAGAAACGGGAAGCGAAATGGAAGCCAAGATTGCTAGTATCTACAATGAACTTAGCGAACATCAACAAAAAATTGTAGCATACAAAGCCTCACTCATGGAGACCCAAGGGCGTATTGAAATCGTCGAAAACGACGTCAATCAACGCAAAGCAGAAAGTGACGTGAAACAGCGACAATTAGAGGAAAAACAACGTGAACTTGGACGCCGTAATGCTGAGAAGGACCAAGAAGTGACTAAATACAAAGAAGATTTTTCAAAAGCAAAGATACAAGCAGGTCAGGTGAAGAAAGACAATCCCGTAGCCGATTACCTGCTGACTGAAGGTTTAGAACCCCCTGAACTTGATATTCTTGCATTGTTGATTCACAAGAAAGAGGTTTCTGTAGCTGATCTCAAACGGACTGCCAAAACTCCCCCCGCAATCACGACCCGAGTTTTGAAAGAAATGGAAAATAAGGGAATCCTTGAACTCACTAGTGATGATAAAGCTCGCTTAGCAATTTCCATAGAATGAAGCGACTTTATCATTTCTCATAGCAAAGGATAAAGAGTCAAAGAGTGTTAAAGGGTGGGGTGGATGGTGCGACTTTGCAGAGTGATTTAGATAAGAAAGGATTACGCACTAAGAAGAAAGCAAAGTCCACATCATATCCTGAAAGACAATTAGCAGAACTTCTCAAGAATCAATCCTTAGAAATCCCGCACACCAAACATGATCTGGTTATCGGTGACAGCCGGGACATGCCCGAAATCGCTGATACTTCCGTACATCTTGTTGTAACTTCACCACCCTACCCGATGATTGACATATGGGACGAGCTCTTCGAAGAAATGGGATGTCCCGATTTTGACACAATGCACGCTTATCTTGCCCAAGTCTGGAAAGAATGTTTTCGGGTATTAGTCGATGGTGGTATTGCCTGCATCAATATTGGAGATGCCCTCCGCAAAATCGATAGGAAATTTCAGTTGTATTCTAATCACGTTAAGGTTACACAGGAGTGCGAAGCCCTAGGATTTACAAGCCTTCCATATATTCTGTGGAAGAAACCTACCACACGACCAAATGCATTCCTTGGATCTGGTCTACTTCCCCCTAATGCATATATCACGCAAGATTGTGAATTCATTCTAATTTTTCGAAAAGGTCGTCCACGACGCTTTCCACCGAAGGATCTGTATCGGTACGCGAGCCACTACAAGTTAGATGAGCGGAACGCATGGTTTACTCAAATCTGGCAGCTTCCGGGTGCTCGCCAAGAGAATCATTATCTATCTCGTCGAGTAGCTGCGTTTCCTGAAGAAATTGCGTATCGACTCATTCGAATGTTTTCAATAATTGGTGATATTGTTCTTGACCCCTTTCTGGGATCGGGAACCACAATGAAAGTCGCAATAAACACTCATCGTAACAGTGTTGGCTATGAAATAGATACTAAACTAATTCCTACCATCAAGGAACGACTCTTATTTGAAAATGATGTGTTTAGCAAGTACTCAGTGGAAGCATTCGATATTTATCACCGTGAAGATGACTTGAAGGAGTCATTCAAAGGGTAAACACATATTACCCCCGGAGATATGAGTCTTAGACATAGGGCTAGCCTATGATTTTAGCAATAGGAAATATTAACCTCGATTGGATTTGCACGCTTCCCCGTCTTCCCGAACCAGATGAAAAACTCAACATCCAACAGCTGAACATTCACCCTGGTGGTGCAGCAAGTAATTTTGCTGTGAGTCTTACTCGTCTCGGATCGGATGCCGCGGTATTTGGACATGTTGGCAATGACGCTGAGGGAACAGAAGCGCTTCGATCCTTACAGGAAGAAAAAGTGGACATATCTAGGGTCATTATCGAAGAAACTCTATCAACGGGTTTTGTCATTATTCTGGTGGGTGGGGATGGGCAAACGATGAAACTTCGATTCCGAGGAGCAAACACCAAACTCTCACCAAAAGACATCACACCAACACTTCTGGAAGATATTGACATTGCCCATGCTGCAAGTGTGTCTATTCCTATTGCAAAGAAACTCGCTGCCACTTCTGCCAAAGTTGGAACTCTTTCATCTATTGATGTAGGTGAGGAACTAATCACCCAATCTCTCGAGGAAGTGCGGGCGATGATTTGCAGTTTTTCTATTGTCTTTATGAACAGACTTGTCTTCGAGCGTATCTTCAATGAGGAACCAACACCCCAGAATGTCCAAGGGGAGCTTAGTGGAAACCTCAAAGTGCTAAACGTTACATTAGGTGCGACAGGTGCAATTACAGCATCAGCAGACGCTGCGTTTCAGACACCAGCTTTCAACGTTAAAGCCGTTGATACCACGGGAGCTGGTGATGCGTTTGGGGCAGGGTTCATTCACTTTTTCAACCAACACTATCCCATCGAAAAAACAGCTGCGAGAGCAACCGCAGCGGCAGCAATGCAAATTACTCAACCCGGTGCTCGTGCGGGATTGCCCACTGCTCGTGAAGTCGAGGAATTCATCAAAACACACAAGCAAATAGCTGGTTAGGTAAAGGTTATGACTACTGCAACTTGGGATTCTGAAGCAATCTGATGTGACACACTACCTAGGATTCCCCTAAACCGCCCATCTCTTAACCGTCCGGGTTTGCGATGGCTACCTAAAATGATGAGGTCCACGTTCTCTTTTTCCGCAATTTCTAGTGCTGCATCACCGACTTTTGGTGCGGCAACATGTTTAGGAATGACTTCGAGTCCGGTTTGTTCAGTGAAAATGTTGAGATCATCCATGAACAATTCCTTACCAAGTTTAACTTCTGGTGTATCTATCGCCGATTGGCTTGTTACCAGAGGAAAGGTGGTGAGATTTAATGCAATTAGCTCTGCATCCTTTGCCGCAGAACTCTTTTTCAATGCAGCCGCAACCCGAAGCGCTGCAACATCTTTTTTCGTGTCCCGAATTGGAAGAAGAATTTTCCGAAGAACTGGCTTAGGGATTTTTTCCAAGTCTTCTTCCCACGAGGCAACCACTAAAACTGGAGCCTTACTTTTCCGTGCAACTCGACGCGTGGTAGTCCCTAGCAAATGCCGAAGCATAGGTCGTTGAGCGATTCCCATGATAATTAAATCACATTCAGTTTCTTTTTCATTTTTAAGAATCGCAACGGAGGCTCGTCGGCGTTTCACGCGTTCATAAGAAAAGGGGACTCCCAACTCTTTTGATAATGATTTTGCATGCTTTTGAAAACGATTTAGCCATGCATCTTGTTCTTCGGATGCTTTTTCTTCACAATAAAAGAGAGATACGTTTGCCTTCGAATATTCTGCGAGACAAAAGGCCAAGTTGACGACATTTACTTCTCCGGGATACCCTTGCAATGGAGTGAGTATCCGCTTCATTTGGGGTTCTTCCCAGTCCTCGGTAATTAGAAAGGTCATGCATTATCGACTCCGACTTAACCAGCACAAGACGTATGACGATTAACAAAAGTGTATTGGTGGTTTGGAACTGATAAAATTAGTTAAAAATTCAACGCTATTGAGTGATCCGGTGAGTGGCGCTTTTAATAGCGGAGCCTAATTCAGAGAAGGTCAGTTCATCTGGAAAGACAGGAACGGTATCCATGTCTTCCAAACTGATTGATAATAAAAACCACAGGGCTTTGACCAGGGTCAGTTGTAATTCAGCAGGTGAAGCTTGGGTTACTTCCTGAGTTAATTCATCCAAGGTTTTGCTTGCATGTGATGTTTTTTGCTGTCCATGGAGTTCCAAATAAACGGGAGTCCAGCGATCGTAGAAGAATTTCATTGCATCACGGATGTTGTGGTTGAACAGGGTACGGAGTTGTTGGGCATCTACCCCATTTGTTGCAGCATCCATTACCTCATCTATCCGTGGTAATAGGACATCAGCAACGAAACTCTCAAGTTGAGCATTGGGGTTGGTCATTAGTTAACATCCGTTTTGCGTTTTCTGATTGGAAAATTAGAAAAGGGTGACATAAAAATCCATATGTAATACCCTAAATGTTCAAATTTAGTATTAGCCAAAAACTTCGAAGAATCGTTCAAATCATTGTAATTAGTAACGTTATTCTATCTGATTTTATGGTTCATGAATTTTTTTTATTATGTTTTATATTTATAATATTATAGTCTTATTATGACTAACTTATTACTAATTACATACGTATTTTTGTCATATTAGTAACTTATATCTTTTAGTCTTCTATATGACTATTATGATGTAGATTTTATTATATCGTTTATTTTAATGATAATAATATAATTTAAGAGAATTATAATTTATCCAATTTTATTGAATATTTGGACAAATTATTGTATATAAAATACTGTTTCGGTTTAATTTTTATTGGTCTTGGATAGTGAAACAGCCACCAGGGACTCATTTGAGGGCATCCAGAAACTCTTTGGTTTCTTCACCCTCTTCGACTAACACAATATCCTGAGCACCCGCACGTTCATAGTCATATCGTCGAGCAATCAGCATCGCATGGAACTTCTCACGTCCTGAAGAAGAACTTCCACGCCAAATGTAAATCTTATCAAAGGTGTCAAGGATGAATACGTCATCAGATTTCAGACTCTCTTTACTACGAGGTACATCGACGAACAGGTGCACTCCACCCACGATATTGAGCCGGAAGAGTTTGAACTCGTGTTTTTCGAGAATCACCTTCTTCAAAATTCCCTCAGTATCCTGGTCGGTGATGTTGATACGACCATCAAAAAGATCAAGGAACGCTGGAGGTTCACTCCGGGCCTCCACGGTGACAAGTCGTGCCACGCCTTTACGGTCCTGATCACGCCAGACGGAGGTTACCGCACCGATGAATCGTTCATCAACGGTGGCACGGTTCCCACACCAGAGGTAGATGATGGGACCTGTGTCGATTAGATAGCAATCGCCGTCACCAAAATCATTCGCCATATCATCGGGAACGCGGAGTACATGCCCACGTTGGATATGGTATTTTTGAAAATCTGCCACGTTTCATTCCACCATAAATTGTGATAGAAGGCTGTTGAAAGCTTTCTATCCTAGTCTTGATGTAACTTCCGTTTTTAATCTTCTTGAGCTAAGTAAAAAGACGCGTAGATATTTGCTGGGAATAAAAAGATTAGATGATGTTGAGTTCTTTCCCTACTTTATCAAAAGCGGTAATTGCTCCGTTCAAATCATCCTTTGTGAGTGCTGCATTCATCATTACTCGAATTCGAGCTGTACCACGGGCAACCATCGGATACACAATGGGTAATGCAAAGACACCTTCTTCGAAGAGACGGACGCTGAACTTCTGAGCTGCATCACTTTCCCCAATCATTACAGGAATAATTGGTGTTTCACTCATACCGGTGTTAAAGCCCAGGTCACTCACAGCGCCAATGAAATAGGCACGGTTCTTCCAGAGATTTTCTACATGTTTGGGTTCATTTTCAAGGATATCAATGGCAGCAATACAGGCTGCTGCAACAGGTGGAGGGTGAGATCCACTAAGGAGCCAGGTTCGGGACTTGTTATAAGCAAATTTTCGGAGGTATTCACTTCCAGAAACGTGACCTCCTACTACACCAAATGCTTTGGAGAATGTGCCCATTTCGACGTGCACATCTTTATGGGTAAGGTTGAAGTGGGAGACAATACCGCGACCACCTTTTCCGAGGACAGCTTCGCCGTGGGCATCATCAACATAGATCATCGCACCGTGGGGTTTGCAGATTTTGACGATTTGGTCAAGGGGAGCAATGTCTCCGTCCATGCTGAAAACGCCGTCCGTGATGACGAGGATGCGCCGGTATTTCTTTTTCTTTGCCTCATTGAGAACACGTCCAAGGTCTGGTGTATCAGCGTGTTTGAAGATAGCCCGTTCGGCGCGGGTTAAGCGAACGCCATCGATGATGGAACCGTGATTGAGTTCATCACTAATGATGAGATCTCCCTTTCCTACTAGCTGGGGAATTAGACCAGCGTTTGCGGCAAACCCGGTTTGATAGACCAGGCTAGCTTCAGCTCCTTTGAATTTTGCAAGACGACGTTCGAGTTCTTCATGAAGATCCATGTTACCTGCAATGGGACGAACGCTGCCACTGCCGACACCGTGAGTTTTGATGGCGTTGATGGCGGCTTGTTTGAGTTTGGGGTGGTTGCTTAAACCGAGGTAATTGTTACTGCAGAGCATGATGACTTCCTTGTTGTCAACCATGGCTCTGGGAGAACTGGGACCTTGGAGTTCGCGGAGCCTCCAGTCGAGGGCTTGTTTGACCAGCTCATTGTATTCGTCTTTGAGGAAAGCCGTTGGGTCACGTGTTGAAGACATAAGGGACTCACCTTGCCTGCATTCAGACGTTGGAGCTTTTAAATGGTTTCCGAATTCGAAGAACGGGGGTGGTTAAGAATAAGCCCGGCATCGCAGAAAGGAAGCCAAATTTTGTAGAAAATCGAACCATTCAGTTGCCATGTATTAATATTCGCGATTATGAGTAATTTGAAGCTTAGAGATGGTTTAATTTGCTGACTGACCGGCTCACTATTGTGTTGTTTGTTCGATCCTTTAGGGCGTCGATGGGAACGATGATTGACAGAGAAACAGCTCATTTTTCCTGCCATTGTGTCCGCTCTCATTGGGAAAACCTCAAAAACGAAGCAGCAGGTTCTGCAGGTAAATTCCATTCGGAAGCAGACAGGAAGGCTTTACACATTGCGGACCGTGTTTCAGCGCAGGCAGAGTGTGATATTGAAATCATTGATGTGGGAAGAAGTCTTTGGACCCGAATAAAATACATTTTCAAGGGCATACTGCGAACCCCCAGATTCTTCGTTTCGGGAAAACCAATCCCATCAGTTAGCAGTGCTGATCAATTACTTACTCAAATCCAATAAACCCACATCAACCATTGCTCATCAGCCAGAGACAATTCGACATATTACCACCATCCTTGGTAGTAAGGAAAAAACGAGGATTTACAATAACGCAAGCTTTTAAACACAAGGCTTTAGACAACAAAAGCAGTTTCATTCTAGGACGAGTATGAGTGACCCAGCGGGACAACAGCCTAAGCGTATTGACTTCGGTCGGGTTGCCGAAGACTACGAAATCACTAGAGGAATACCAGACCATTTTATGGAAGAATTAATTGAAGACATCATCTCGACTTGTGGATTAACAGCTAACACTCTTGTGCTAGATTTGGGATGCGGAGCAGGACGATTCTTACGCGAGCTCACACGTCAAAAAATCCCGGTAATAGGTATTGATATCTCAGAGGGAATGCTAGAGAAGGCTTGTCTCAACCAACAATCAAGGAAATTTCTCCGCTCGAACCTTGTTTCAGGTGATGCAGTGGCTTTACCTTTTCAACAGGGCTTGTTCACAGGAATTCTTGCCATTCATTTATTTCACCTTTTATCCGATTGGCAAGAAGGTCTCGCTGAAACATTACGTGTGCTCAAACCCGGTGGTACATTCCTTACAGGATATGTTGAAGGAGTAACTCATGGATCGTCCCTTAATCGATTATATCGTCAGCGACGGGCAGAACTGGGATATGTATATGATCACCCAGGAGCACATTCGAGTGAAATCATTGCATTACTCCGTGCCGAAGGCGCAACGGTAGAAACCCATCAATTTAGCACCTCCGTTGATGTCCCAGTCCGTCAAACCCTGAATTTTCTAGACCAGCGTGTCTTTTCATCCATGTGGCGAAACCTCCCGGATGTAGTTCATCGACAAATTATGCAGGAAGTCCGTGCTAGTGCCACAAGTCAGTTTAGGAATCTAGATGATAAAGAGCATATGCGAATTCATGCTGATTTTCTATATGTGTCGTTTTGATGAAACAATTGCAAAGGTTACCAGTCAGGTGTGAGTCCAACTTTTGCAGCCTGTTTAGATAGTATCAGGTCAAAGCCTTTCTCGAGGTCTCGCATGGGAAGGCGGTGCGTGACGACCTTGCTGACTTTTTCTCGAAGTTGAGGTCGCCGTAGTAATCCTCGCAACTGGAACCAGGTTCGAAACATTAGTCGACCACTAATGCCATAGACAGTTGCAGCCTTGAAGATCATGAGACGATTCAAATCAACTTCGAAGGGTTTGGGAAACACACCCAAAAGACTCACGCGCCCACCAATTGTCAGTGTTTCGAAAGCGGTTACTAACCCATCAGGATGACCACTCATTTCCACGGCAACATCAACACCGTTGCCATCAGTCGCGTCATGAATGTGTTTCACAATAGCTTCTCGTCCCATTTCTCGGGCACTAAACACCTCATCAGCACCCATGGCTTTTGCTAGTTCCATTCGCGTTTTATTCCGTCCACCCGCCGTGGCAAAGACTTTGTCCGCACCCAATTCCTTTGCTACAGCTACTGCCATTAACCCAATGGGTCCCATCCCAATAACAGCAACATTTCGCCCCGCAATATCTTCAACGTGGTTGATAGGTAAAAGTGTTTGAACGGCATTACCTAGAGGTTCTTGAATTGCTCCAATGATAGGGTCAAGTGTCGCATCATTTTTCCAAGCATTATGAGCTGGTACGGATACATACTCAGCGAAGACACCATCACGGTCTACGCCAAGAATAGTCATGTTTCGGCAAACATGTTCCCGTCCAGTAAGGCATTGCAAACAAGTCTGGTCAACGATGTGGGTTTCTGCTGAAACCATATCACCCACCGCGATATGATCAACATCTTTGCCAACTTCAACGACTTTGCCAGACATTTCATGACCAACGATTAATGGCGGTTGAATGCGATTTGCCGCCCAAGCATCCCATTCATAGATATGGACATCAGTCCCACAAATAGCGGCGCCCTTCACTTCAACGAGTACATCGGTCTCACCGATTGTTGGTGTATCAACTGAACCGCGTTCTACACCAGGACCAGGTTTCTTCTTCAAGAATGCTTCCATCGTCACCAGCTTCTTTGACTGCTAAGACAGGATTTTCGTTTAATCTGGAGTGCTATTTGTTTCTTTGCATTGGTTCAAAACAAGAAAAAGTGTTGAAAAAGAAGTATCTAGCGTCTGATGCTTAATTCCACACCGTCATCATCGATGAGGATGAACCGACTAGTATACAACCCAGATTCACGTACATGGTTGAGGTAATCTTGCATCTGGTCTTCTCGTCTTCTCACATTATCAGCAACAATCATGCTTCCTCGAAATAGATTCGGTTCAAGCGCCTTCAAATATGCATAGTATTGGGTTTTAAGGGCATCAATAAACACGAAGTCATATTCTTCTTTCAAAGTGGGAATAATCTCTAGCGCATCTCCCACTAAGACTTCAATGGTGGGTTCAAGATTTGCGCGTTTGATATTTTCTTTAGCTTGTTCAGCGTATTCAGGGTTGATTTCAATTGTCGTGATCCGGGCTCGTGGGGGGAGTTCTTTTGCCATTAGGATAGTGGAATAGCCAACATTGGTCCCAATTTCTAGAATACGTTGGGGATGGAATTCACTGGCGATTCGCACGAGGATATGTCCTCTTTTGGGTCCGATGATATAGTGGTTATTCGAGGCTTCAATTTCTCGAAGAACCAGTTCAGCTGTAACCACGACTCAAACCCCAGTTATTCTAGAACTCGCCTTTCCTAAAATGGGCTTTAATCTTTCCGTGATTCAATCTTTAACCGATTGACCATTGAGATTGCTTCAACAGGACATGTACTTACACACACACCGCATCCAAAGCATTTCGAAGGCTCATATTTGAGTGTCCCAATTTCTATGTTTCGAGCCTGAAAGTGACAGCGATCGACACAAACACCACAATGAATGCATACATCTTCATTTTGGAGAGCTACGAGGTCTGATTCAACTACTAAATCTGGAAGATCAAATCGCATTAAGCCACTAAGAGAATGACAACAACAGGTACAGCAACTACATATAACGAATGGTTCGGATTCCCCTTTATTGGTATAAGAAATGTGAACGAGTCCCGCATCGTGAGATTGTTTTAGTGCAGTTAGGGCCTCATCAAGTGTAACTTGGCGCCCCTCACCTTTTGAAATGAGGAGTTCAGCTTCATTATCAAATCCCAAGCATACATCTAAAGGTCCATCACAGGCTTGAACCCTTTTTCGGCAATAACATTCACCCAAAGAAATTACTTTTGCCTTCTTGAGAATTGCCTCAGCCTGACTGAAATCAAAGATTCGAGTTGTACCATCGATTTTGAGCTGAACGGGAAGAGTAACTGCAGACATTGTGTTAGCATAGTCTTGTTCTAATTCTTCGCGCGTCCAGTCTTTCTTCTCTGTCATGATTCGACTGCACCTACAGGAAGAACACAATATGACTCGTTTATTAATTCAACGCCGTCACCTGATGTAAAAAGCCTTAAGGTATTTCGTGTTTTTATTGCAGTTTAGAGATTGTGAGAAAAATGAATATATTTCAGATTCTAGCAATTTGTGGAATGCTTAGCCCAATCCTGTATACTGTAATGTGGATTCTTGGTGGTGTATTAAGACCAGAATACAGTCATATTCGAGATGATGTAAGCTCATTACTTGCCATTGGAGCTCCAAAAAAACGAACATTTGATATCTTTCTCATTTCATCGAGCGTCTTATTGTTATTGTTTTATCTTGGACTACCGTGGGGGATCAACAATGGGCAAATTCTCATTGTGGGTCCCATTTTATTCATAATTAGCGGGTTTATGGGCGTTCTTGTTGCGTTCTTTTTCCCCCTTGATGCGGGTGGAGAAATCACTACATATCGAGGAAAAATGCATCTGATTCTTGTGTTTACATCGGGAGTGTTAACATTTGTCGGGATGGTAGCACTTTGGTTTGGATTAGCGGGAGTAGCAGAATGGAGTGCCTTTGCCACGTATTCACTCATTTCAGCGATCGTTGCATTAGTTCTTATGATTATCTCCGGGATTTTCATGAAAAGTAAGTACAGGGGCCTGCTCGAAAGATTCGGGGTGAGTATCTTTATGATCTACTATTTTGTCCTTGCCCTGATGGTATTTCTGACAAATTTGTGAAACTACCTTTTTTATTTAGGAAGGCTGTAATTACAAAGTTCAGAAGAGTGATGAATATGTTTGTACGGAACCTGAACGATTGCAAGGTCATTACTGCAATTGATGGAACTATTCTCCGTGAATTACTGAATCCCCTTCGTGACGGTACTGATTTGAAACTCCGTTACAGTATCGCACACGCTAGTATTCCAGTAGGCGAAGCCTCCTTTCCCCATCGATTGACGAACGCTTCAGAAGTCTACTATATCCTACAAGGTGAGGGTGTGATGCATATTGATGAAGAAACCCACGAAGTTCATTCCGGCTCTCTGATTTATGTTCCACCTATGGCAACACAGCATCTTGAAAATACTGGGGAGGAGGATATCACATTTCTTTGCATTGTTGATCCCTATTGGCAACCTGAAGATGAAGAACTAGTAGGCGACGAAACCAAATGATGCTCTTTGCCGGAGCCCAAACGGTTTTATTCTTCCTATCAATCATATCATCACGGGAGTGGAATAGGTTTGAAATGCGCTGTTCATAATGATCTCGAAGCGATTGCTGTGTGCCAATCCTGTGGCAACGCGCTCTGTTCCGATTGTCGAATCACCATCGCAGGGATTGCATATTGTCAATCCTGTCTTGATGCAGGACGCATTCGTCGACCCGCTCATATTGCTGCAGAAGCCGAAGATCGCATGCCAACCCCCCTTGGCAATGTTACTTCAACGAGTCGTCGGAACTTAATGATTGGAGTTTTTGGCATGATGCTCATTGCAATATTCATCCATGCTCAATGGATATTCCCAATAACCTATTTTGCACCTCTCGGAGCTACATTCCACATAGTAAATATTTCCCGAACCGTTGGGGCCGTTCTTGTAGCCGTGGGAATTGGTCTCAGTGCTTTTGCCTGGAGTGAATTCAAATATTATTTTAACTTTCGTTGGGCATTCAATATTGTATTGGTCACGCTCCTGACACCGTGGTGGGGCGTTCTGGCAGAACTCCTCATCTTCTCAGGCCTAGTATTTATCGATACAATGCCTTACGGCTATTTGGGACCAGGGCTACTCGCCCCCGTTTTTACCAATCTTGTTATGGTCAGCAGTTTATGCTTTGGAATCCTAATGCTTCTGTGGGCAATTGCACTCCTATATGTAAGAAAAAATTCTCGGTCTCCGAAACTTACCCTTGGATCGAGTATTATCTACATTATCCTGGCACATATGGCACTCCTGATACTTGGTCTTTTTCTTCCTTCTCTCTTCTTTTCTCCATCTATTATCATAGGGTATGGAATTTACGCCATTATTCCTGCAATCATTATTGAGGTAGGAGTCATTCTAAATGCTGTATTCTTCTACCGTTTAGCCACTAGCCTCAAACCTTACTAGTGTTCAGTAAATTAGTGAAGAATAAGTCTCGTTACTTGGTGGATTCATCCGATGAGGGGAAAGATTATTTCATCTAACGAGGGCTTGTGAGTGGAAGGATGCCCAGTGACCCCATCACCTGATAAGTCTCGTCGTATTGGTTTTTTGATTAATCCGATTGCTGGAATGGGTGGTCGAGTTGGATTGAAGGGAACAGATGGCGTTGTGGAGAAGGCACAACAGCTTGGTGCACAGCCCGTTGCACCAGATCGTGCAATACAGTTCTTGAGGACATTTCTAAGATTGTATTCTAATGGTGATGAGTTGGAGTGGGTTACATGCCCTGAGCCAATGGGGGCGCGAGTGTTGCTTGAGGTGGGGATTACTCCTGAAGTGGTGCCCATGGAGGTCAATACCGAAACACAGGCAGAGGATACGCAAAGAGGGATAGAGTTGTTTTGTGAACGGGAGGTTGAACTCATTGTCTTCGTGGGTGGAGATGGAACAGCGAGGGATATTCTGGATGCGTTGGGTGAATCGAAGGATGTGTTAGTTCTTGGTGTACCAGCTGGTGTAAAGATGTATAGCGGAATTTTTGCCGTATCTCCCGAAGCCGCAGCAGGTGTGGTAGTTGATTGGCTGAAAGGAGAAACAACGGTGGAACCCTTTGAAGTTATGGATGCCAATGAAGAAGCCATTCGAAGTGATCAGTTTGCAATCGAACTGTATGGATATCTCCATGGACCCTTAGTTCCAGCACGAATGCCGGGTGCAAAGTTTACTTCACCAACGACTGTCAATGAGCGGGAGAATCAGGAGGCAGTGGCCCGTACGATTATCGAAGACATGGTTGAAGGCGACACCTATATTCTTGGACCGGGCTCGACTGTGCGAGCAGTCGCTGAGCAACTGGGAATAGAGAAAACCTTGTTGGGTGTAGATCTCTATCAGAAGGGGACGGTCCACTTGGATGTGAATGAGCAACAACTGCTAGAACTCGTTCCCGATTTCTTGCATACTTGGATCATTGTGTCACCTATAGGAAATCAGGGTATGCTATTCGGTCGTGGAAATCAACAAATCAGTCCAAATATTATCCGTCGTATTCCACCAGAGCAAATATTGGTAGTTGCCACACACAGTAAAATCGGAAGCTTAGCAGAACGAGGTTTACATGTGGATACGGGAGATTCTGATATCAACACACTGTTGAGTGGATATATTCGTGTGCTAGTCGATTATCGAACCTGGCGGATGGTCAAGATAACCAGAAATATATGACATCCAGGAACACTTTTTTCACCGAATTCATCTACTTCAGAATATAAACAGAAGAAAGGCGATCAAATTGACCAAAGGTAAAAAGAAAAAACAACCTAAAAGCAAAGAACCGGTTTCAGAACCGAAAACTGAAGAGCCGTCTACTGAGGAGAAGGCGGAATCTGAACCAGTAATGGTGGATATCGCGGCGCTCTCGGTTTGGCAACTTATACCCCTCTTCATTAACATCCTTGAACGGGTCGCTTGGCAAAAAATGGGACTAGTTGTGAACCCGCATACCCAAGAAATTGAAAAAGACCTTCAGCAAGCACGAGTAGCTATTGATTCCTACACAGTTCTCCTCGAGCATTTAGGAGACAATATTGAACCTGAGACGAAAACCGCACTTAAAGCAAGGTTAACGGACTTAAAACTCAATTTTGCATCTCAATCTTAGTCCCCTTCCCAACTCCTAATTCAATAATTTAAGTAGATAATCAAGAAGAAAATCAATTCGAACGGTTGAGGAGATACTTCTTAATAGGAAAAACAGGATACAATTCTAACTCAAAGAAAAGAGAGGATACCCTATGCCAGATGAACCCAAGGCCCATCGGATGCAACTCCCTGGTGAAGTCGTCATTGGATCAGGTGTTGTTCATCAATTGGGTGAAGTTGTCCAGCGGGTTGTCCCCTCACGACGAGTAATTCTCATCACCAATAAGGATCTGATGAATATCGTCGGAAACGATGCTGTAACCGCTTTGGAACAGACACACTATGATGTAAATGTTGTTTATGCCAAAAAAGCCACCGAAGAAGAGGTGGAAAAATCCTGTGAACAATTGCGTAAACATAGTGCAGGTGCTGTGATCGCTGTTGGTGGAGGAACCGTTATTGACATTGCAAAATTATGTTCAACTCGTGAGGGACAACCCTTTGTAAGCGTCCCAACCTCAGCAGCTCATGACGGTATTTCGAGTCCCAGGGCATCCATCAAAAAAGATGGCACCTCGGTCTCCGTTGAGGGACAATCACCCATAGCAATTGTAGCTGACACCCGAGTAGTTGCTCAGGCGCCCTTCCGATTCACTGCAGCAGGGTGTGGAGACTTAATTTCAAAAATTACAGCAGTGCGTGACTGGAAACTGGCTCATACTCTTGGTTACGAGTACTATGGAGAATATGCCGCATCCATGTCGCTCATGGGATCTCAAATTATTATTGAAAATGCAGCCACGATAAAACCTGATAATGAACAGAGTGTTCGCATGGTCCTTGAAGCCCTCATCGCTAGCGGTATCTCGATGGGTATTGCTGGGTCAAGTCGACCAGCAAGTGGATCTGAACACAAGTTCAGCCATGCCCTTGACCGAATTGCCCCAAACCCAGCTCTTCATGGTGAACAGTGTGGCGTTGGAACGATTATGATGGGATACCTCCATGCTATTAACTGGGAGGAAATCCGTGACGCACTTGCCACCATTGGGGCTCCCACAACCGCAAAGGAGCTTGGGATGAAAGATGACCATATAATTGAAGCGCTAAAGATTGCTCACACTATCAATCCTAACCGTTACACGATTCTGGGTGAAAAAGGGCTCACGGAAAAAGCTGCGGAACGGCTTGCACGAATCACAGGCGTCATCCAATAATAATTAGCCTCACGGCAGATTTTTGAACCCTCTTCGAGAGGAATATTGCAAGGCTAGAGAATTCTACTCTTGGATTGCGGGGTGAAAGACCTGATCCACCAACTCTATGTCATCAGTAAAAATGGACCACTTCTTTTCGAACGTACTTACATCAAAGGGGCAACGACAACTGATCCTGATTTATCCTCCGGTCTCATTACAGCCCTCTATCATTTTACTAAAGACACTCATGCTGAGATGATTCAAAAATTCGAAATGGAAGACCTTAAACTCATCTTCGATGAGAGCGAGACCCTACTATTTGCGGCGACTGTTGATAACAAACTTCCAGACAAGGATGCTCTTGATGTCATCGAACGAATCCGTGAATATTGGATTCTCCACTATGGTGAACAGAAGGGAACCAAAATTGAACGGACAAAGTACGAACCCTTTGCCATCGATGCTGAACGAATCATTGTTGAAAACTTATGGTGGTTAGGTGAAGGGAAAAAATTCAGTTTGCGGAATCAAGGCCGCTATCTGAAAGAAACTATCACCCGCCCAAGCCGATGTGTCGGAGCTCGTTATCTCAGTAAAAGCTTCTTGCTTACACCGATTCTTATTCTACTCGCAACAGTTGTGGTGTCATTCATCTTACAGGGTCAAGTTATGGGGTTCGGGATGATGTTCTTTGAAACTCAGGCACTTGAATATCTCATCACGATGACGTTCAACATCGTTGCTTTTTGGCTTATTCTAGCTGTCATGACGACAGCCATTAATAGTCGTCGAGATACACTTCGAGAAACAATTCTCTCATCCGGCTATGTTATGATCTTTATGCTAGCCCTTTTCTTCGTGGCGTCCAGATTCTATGTTGATTTTGTCTATTCGTTGATTTTTCCTGGATTCTCATCTCTACCCTTTGACGCTCGAATCAGTATCACTAATGATCCCAATTTGCAGGTGATTAACTACCTCCTCTGGACAGGTCCGGGTACGATTCTCCTCTTCACTTGGCTAATTCTGTTTGCTTATGTTACCTACAATCTTCAACGACCGAAACCACTTCAACATGTCCTTGCTATCGCCATTGCTTTTGTGTTTGTCATCTTGGTGCAAACCGCCTTCTATTACTTCATCTTTGGAGTACCAGTTCTAACTCCAATACCACTAACTCCCGCACCTTAAGTAGAAAGAAAAAGGTCAAAAAAAGAGGGGAGGGAGGGGACCAGTAGTCCCCATATTTTGATTAGGGAGAGCAGAAGCTTCTATTCTAGCGGTCTGCCCAATAATCGCTTGTTGCCTTGCGAGTTGCCTTGGAGGGTCCAGATCCGCGACGACGAACATTCATGATGCCAACAACTACCAAGATGACAAGGATTGCGACGCCAATCGCAATTATTCCAAGATTTTGGAGTAGCCAGTCAAGCCCGTCTCCGGGTGGTGGACCAGGTGGAATCATGTTTAATGCGCTGGTGTAGATGCCAAAGTAGGGGTCGTTGTCGATGGAATAGCCGTCCCAGTTGGTAAAGCCAGAAAGCATGAAGAAGAAGGTGCTTTCCATTTCCCAGTGGGTCACGCTTTTTCCAGTTTCGGAGTGGAACATGGCGCTAAAGGCGCCCATTGGAACTGT
>JAEOSA010000339.1 GCA_016840595.1 Candidatus Hermodarchaeota archaeon
ATCGGAATTTAGGGGTTGGTTTAGGAATCCTTAAATCCGTCTACCCTATCAGCCACTTCGAGGAATACGTCATGAGCCACACTGATCCCGATCCCAGCACCCAAAAAGAGCTTTCTAATATCCCGGGAAAAATCGGGCGAACTGACTATCGCGAATGGGTCAAAGTGTGTCCTCGTTGTTTTAGTCCCAACATTCAATCACTCACTAATATTTCAGGGACACTGATTCAAGAACAATGGTACTGTTCTGAGTGTGGTTATGCTGGAGTCACTATCGAAGTAAAAACCGAGGACCTCATCCGATTCCGATTGCAGCAGTTGGCGAGGATGTACAACAGAAATACAAAAGAAAGGTCCACTTAACGGCAGATGAATTGGTTCCTAAGCAACCTGTGGGAAGGCTGCCTCTGCTGCAGCACCCATTAGGGTCTTGAATAGTAGTTCCTTGTTACGGGGATCAATGGCGACCAGGCCGATGGTTCGGAGTCCAAGTAGCCGGGCCACAGTATCAGGAAGGAGAGCATCTTTCAAGTCCTGCTTGTTTGCTATTGCCCAGACTAAAGCACCATCTGTCCATTTCTGAATTATCGGAATCAGTTTCCGAGTTGACATTACATTCTTTAATGTCGAATCGGTGACCATTAACACCACATCTGTCCCACGGAGATAATCTTTCCATTTTGGAACCAACAGTTCCTGACCAGGAAAGTCCCAAACGGCCAGTTCATAAGGGCCAAGCTTTGCCGTTTGCATCTCTTCTACGTACACGGCCATTGTAGCTATATGATTAAGGTCGGCGTGTTGACTCATGAGCATTCTTAGGATTGTGGTTTTGCCCACACCACCTTCGCCGAGAAGGACAATCTTGAGTGTAGACACAATGGCTTGATCGATGACAGGTCCAAGTCCTTGGAAAACTTGTGAATTCCTGTTGCTTTTGAAATCCCAGATCTGTTTGGCGAATTTTTGCTTCATGGTCCGGACAGCGTTGTCGATCTTTTCTTGAAGTATTTCGTCTTTGTCTTGACGATCAGCGACCAGGACGAGGATGAGGTCAGAGTCGACATATTTATGGATGAATTTCATACCATCCAAAAAGATGGGCACAGGGAGATCTTCGCCGGTATCTCTTTCGAGCTGGCGGAGCGATTGTATATATTCAGAAACGACTGGTTGGTCAATTTCAATTGCCCAGTATGAACGGTGGAAGAGTTTGATGCCGTTTCTTGTGATTAACAGGACGTTATGTATCAACCGCGCTCGTCTCCCGGCTAGTATGTCCCAAAGTTCTGGGTGTTGGATATTTGTTTTTAAGCTTTAAAATAGTTCTACCTAGATGGGGGGAGTTCGTTTTACATTAAACATTTCTAATTGATAAAAAAGATCATTTTCAGCTTGGACCATGGGGTAGTGAGGAATTCTTATGACGCTTCATGAAGGTTTTGGCAATCGCATTCAAATCTTGAAGTTGCGAGACATTTAATTTGGGTACGTCGTGGGTGGTTAGAATCTCTTTGACACGCTCACGAGCACGGTCTAAACTGGTCAATGCTCCTTGGGATTGCCAGCTTTCAAATGGTTGGCGGTCGACTAATTTACCTGGCATATAGTGTTCTTTCTTGAACCAGGCTAGCGTGTGATGTAAGCGGAGGAAATCGCCACCTTTTGTCCCAACT
>JAEOSA010000109.1 GCA_016840595.1 Candidatus Hermodarchaeota archaeon
GATATGACAGCATCGCTCTCTGGATGTGTGGTTTGCAACACCATAATCCTCGAGGGTCCCAACGCTGTAGGCATCATTAACCTTTGCACTGAAAATGTCAAATTCCATCACAACCCAATTCTTGGACCTTAAATCAGTGATAGCAAAAAAACTCGAAGCCATCTGGGAGGCGTCTGCCTCCCTCTCCATCTTTTTCATTGGTGAACTGATTAAAAAATTCCGTAGTACCTTATTAAGCTGAGAGAGGTAAACAATGGAGTATTCGGATCTTGTTAAGGGCTATCGACAATTAATTAGCAAGCCCATTGAGTTTGCTCTCACAGATGACCATCCTGAACGAGTTGTGACAATCCACGAAACTGTGTGGCTCAGGATTCTTCTCATTCAAAACCTCAAGAATCCTGATATAGTAAGACTTGTGGTTGAGGTGTCTTTTCCAAGTTGGGTATATGCTCTTCCTGTGGTACTCAATAATGACGAAGTAATAAAGGAATCGTCACGCAATCTTCCAGATATATTGAAGGAGATGGTAATCCACTTAGAATATCTCCATAAGCTGAGTGATGTGGGGTTTCGGTTAGAGCTTTTGGCGGAGGAAGGGATTTGGAGTGCCTCAACTGAGCTTAAACAACCTCCATCGAAAGAACTATTCAATGCTCTTGTACACAAAAAATCAATGGCTAAACACTAATCTAAGATTAGGTTTCGATTAAGGAATAATGGTCATTGCTTGTGTAATAACGGAAGAAGAAAAGGCAACTTGTGTCAACTTGTCACGCGCCAGAGACGGAATTTATTTTCTTTACATTTTTGTCCTTCAAACTTCTTGATAAAAATAAAATTGGTGCGGGGGCCGGGCTTCGAACCCGGGAACTCCTACGAGACAGGATCTTAAGTCCTGCGCCTTTGACCAAGCTTGGCTCTGGGGTCTACGTTACGGTAGAAACCCCCGCCGCTTAGTCTTTGTGGCGGTGACCCTTTGTTCACCCCGCTTGTATTAAGGTAAAAATGAGAGTAGTTTAATGGTTTAAAATTGCTTCGTGTTGGGGATGGGGTACTGGGAATATCCGTGTTGGTAACGGCTAGAATAACGCTTAAAAGGTACGGGTTGTGGTTTAGTGCTGCCGAGGTAGCTTAGCCTGGTTGAGCGCCAGACTAGTAACCATTCTTGGAATAATAGGGTGATACTCATAGGGCTTTGCCCCAGGGTCAGAATAGTATGATGACTGGCGCACCGGAGAAATCTGGAGGTCGCGGGTTCGAATCGAAGCCTGGTGGGTTTCGCGGAAGGCCCGCCCTCGGCACCATTCGAGGATGTAAGCCTCAGTGGCATAGCATGGTAGCGCACTGCCTTGGTAAGGCAGGGGTCCCGGGTTCGAATCCCGGCTGAGGCTCCACTTTTTCATTTAGCGTCAGGTCTCTGTTGGAAATAAATCAGTGTACTGGTTAATTTGGTGTTGTGTTGGTTCAATGGGTCAAACAGAGACCATGCCTTTATCTGAAGTAGTAGAATCGTCGTAATCGATCACAAAAAGAACTTCAAAATCATACTCAAATAATCGAATCAGTTACACGAACTGTTTGGCTTAACTTACCTGAAGTTAATTCGGATGTTGTCTTTCGATTACGACGATTATTCACTCGAGCGATCAAACGGTTTATCACCCGTCTAAAGGAGGGAAACTGCACAGAAAAGGAAATCTACCATGAACTCAGGAAGCATTCAACTTTTGCCCAACTTCCTGCCCGAATGCTAGATCGGGCAGGACGAGAAGCCTATCAATGGTTTTCTTATTGGCGAAAGGAACGCTTTCTAACTAATGAATTACTGAAGAACTGGGCTAAGTGGGCTTCGAAGAATGGTATTGCTTTTCCTGAACCTCTAATGGGACAAAACCGAATAGTTTCATATTCAGGAAACCTCAAAGGTTGGCCAGGCAGTCAACGTGGACAATGGCCTCAAACAAACCTACGGCTATTCGTTGACTCAGATTCCCTGGATTTCCAAGTATCCATTGATAGAGTGATTGTCAAAACACGGGCTGTTATTGGTGGCACACCTGAAAAGCTTCTTCGTCAAGCGCTCAATGGAAAAAAAGGATATTCGATTGGGGCTCCTAGGCTCATTAACCGTGAAGGCAAGGCCTACTTAGCTGTACCAGTGACAACCAAAGTCCCAATCCCAAAGATAGAAAATTTAACCCATCCAACAGTGATAGGTGTGGATTTAGGAATAAATACTCTTGCTGCTGCTGTAGCAATTTCCTATGATGAACGAATACTTCCTGCAAAGGTAGTATCTGGAAAACGGCTTAAACATCAATTAAGACAGCTTTGGGGAAAACGAAGAAGAGCTTCAAGACTGAAAAAGTCTGAGAAAATTCAAGCTCTTGATAAAAAAACCAAACATACCATTCAACATTGGACTAACACAACTGCAAACGAAGTTGTACGGTATGCAACCAAATTCAATCAACCGGTTATTTCTCTTGAAAATCTTAGTACGTATCAAGCCACTCGTAGAAGAACCTCTTGGGCAAAACCCCAACTAAGAGACCAGCTTGGTAAATGGGCTAGAGGAGAAATTGGCAAAACCATCCAAAGAAACGCTGCATTACAAGGCATTCCTGTAATTTGGGTAAATGCAGCTTATTCGAGTCGAATCTGCCCTCGAGGATGCCTTTGCATGCTAACAAGATCTAGTCGTTCCGTTTTTCAGTGTCCTGCTTGTGGCGTCAAACTTCCAAGAGATATCAACGCTGCAATTGAACTAGCAGGTCGCGGTATACGTCTAATAAAGAAATGTTAAGATGGAATAACTCACTATGTTTGTGGACAACGCAAACACGCCCTCCATGACCATTAAATGGCTGGATGGTGAGGGCACCAGAAAGGCCCTGATTTGGAACGGGTAAGTCCGATATTCTTAAGCGCTCTTGCTTGGCAAGAACACTAGTGTATCCCCCTTTGCTCAATATCGGCTCCATTCCAACGAATCGTGAACTTATGGACACGAACTTTCTCGCCCGAGGCTCCATCTTAACACTATTTATTTTTCATCTGCATGTTTTCTATGAGAGATTTTTAAGTGTCTAAGGAATGAAGTGCTATGCAGACAATCTATCGCAGGTGAGCCATACAATGACCGCTAATAAGGAAAAGCGTCTTGCTGCAGAAGCTGCAATTCGTCATGTGTCAGATGGGATGTGTCTCGGGGTTGGAACTGGGTCAACCGTTGCAATTTTTATTGAATTGCTCGCTGAGAGAATCTCAGCAGAGGGTATCTCGATTACAGCTGTGCCCAGTTCTTATGCTACGTTACTTCAGCTTCATGATGTAGGAATTTCCACTACTCCGCTTGGATGTGTAACCAGCTTGCCTTGTGCGGTTGATGGAGCGGATGAAGTTGATGCCAAATTGGCTCTGATAAAAGGGGGTGGTGCAGCTCTGCTCCGTGAAAAAATCTTAGCTGAAGCTGCTCAACAATTTGTCATCATTGTTGACAATGCAAAACTAGTCAAAGCCTTGGGGACTCGGGTTCCCGTACCTGTAGAAGTCCTTCCCGAGGCGCTAGCACTTGCGATGGATCGCATCCAACAACTAGGCGGCTCACCCATGCTTCGCCAAGCTGAAAGAAAAGCTGGTCCTGTAATCACTGACAATGGAAACTTCATCTTGGATGTGACAGTTCCGAAAATCTCCAATCCTGCAAAGCTTGACAAGGACTTGAAATCCATTCCAGGCATCATTGAGAGTGGCTTTTTTCCCAACCAAGCCGATGTCGTCTATGTTGGTCAAGAAAAAGGTGTCAAGCTCTTACAGCGATAAAACGCAACATGCATAAGGCACGAATTGCTTTGCTTGAAAGAACACTGGGCCCGTGGCCAAGCCGGATAGGATTTGCCTCCCTGGAGAAGGCGCCGGCCTCCTAAGCCGGAGATCCCGGGTTCGAAAACGTCTAATACTCAAGACGTCGATATTCCCGGCGGGCCCGCCCTTTTCTCATTTTTCAGCGACAATATCGGCGGGTGCCACAAGATAGTAGGTGGTTTCGCCCTGTCGATCCAATACAGCGAGCATGAGTTTTTTCCGATTTCGTTTCGCCTGTTTGCTAAAGGCATCTAGCTCTGTTACTTTCAGGGGGGACCCCTCTGAAATAGCACAAACAAAGTATTTTGCTGTAGCTTCGTTCAATTTTGCACCCCGAGGATAGACGCGAAACAATAATCCTTTCCCGTATCCTGTACGAACGACATATCCTCTACTTCGCAAATCACTGTAAACCAAGAAACCCGTCCAGAGTCCTGGGTGTCCTTCTGCTAACCGCTCAAGTAGATCCGAAAATTCGAGCTTCGAACCTTCTTTGTCATGAACTTGAATGCGTTCGCGTCGGCTAAGCAACAAGGCTTCTTCAGGTTCCAATGTCAACGTTGCGGTGCCCTTCAAGGTTCCATAATACCCTGCTTCATACAGTACAGGCGCATATTCTCCCTTCACAACTACCCGTCCTCGTACCAATTTCGCTGGAATTGCCTCATCTGGAAGCTGAGACCGTTCACTTTCTGAGGGCGTTTTTGCTATCGGCTTTTCTCCCGCCATATTCAGGCACCACTATTCAACTCGAAAAGAGGCGAAGCTATATAACATTCTTCCCGTCTCCCAAAGATTGATGGAATCTTGGGAACAACGACTCAAAGAAGAATTTTCCAATTCAGTCAAAAGTGTGATACTTGGCATTGGAAATGATCTTAAAGCGGATGATGGAATTGGACCCCACATCATCACTCAATTGGAAAACCGAGCCCCCGCTAAAATTGAACTCATAAATGTCGGTACAGTTCCTGAAAATTTCATCAGCCTTCTAATCGAGAAACAACCCGGATTTATTCTTCTACTCGATGCGGCTCTCATGCAAGCCGAACCTGGCACCATTCGTCTCATCGACAAAGACAACATTGGTGGCATCGCTTTTTCCTCCCATCAACCCCCTCTCACTTTCTTCATTGAATACCTCGAAAGCAACATTACAACCACCATCCTGGTATTGGGAATCCAACCCCTGACTGATGATTTTGCTCAACCCATATCCGAACCTGTACAAAACGCAGCCAATCAAATCATTAACACTCTCATCCAAATTTTTCGCGAAACTGTTTGAAAACGCTTATAAGCCACTCAACCCCACCTACATCCCGCATTGTCCCGGCGTAGCTCAACCTGGTAGAGCGTCTGGCTGTAGGTAATTACCGCACCCCGAGCCTCACGGCAATGACGCGGTGTCAACCAACGCAGACACCAGATGGTTCCTGGTTCAAATCCGGGCGCCGGGACCATTCCCACCAGAGTAACCTTTAAATCAACCCACATAATCTCCAGAATACCGCGCCCGTTTAGTGTAGCCAGGTCTATCATCTGGGACTGTCAACATTCTATGATGATCATAGATTTGCAGATCTCCTAGGACTCGGGTTCGAATCCCGGAACGGGCGCCACTTCCTTTTCTTCGGGGGTATTAACGAAACGTGGACTTCAAATAGCTACCTACAGAATCTAATTACATGCTGCGAACCTATAGGTATCGCCTATACCCGAATAAGGTTCAGCGTGAACAAATTCGGAAAAACATTGATGCTTGTCGGTTCGTCTATAACTGGGCCCTGGAACAAAAGAAACTCGCCTATGAGACATGGAAAATGTCTCAGCTGGTACGACCTGAACTATTTACTCACAAGTCTGAAACAAGACCATTCCTTTCTAAAGGAAGCCTACTCTCAGTCCCTTATACAGGCCATTAAGTGAGTAATTCTGGCGTATAAACACTTCTTTCGGGAGTCAAACTTGGAAAGAACCCTGGATATCCCAAATTTAAAAGCAGAAAGGCTCGTAGACAGTCTTTTGTTATCCAGCAATTTTTTGATGTTGACTTCGAAGCCTATCGAGTATGTCTTCCTAAAATTGGGAAGATAAAAGCCGTCTTTCATCGAAGGTTCACAGGCAATCCTAAAGAATGCATTATTGTTTCTACTAAAACGGGTAAGTTCTTCATTTATATCGTAGTAGAGGATGGAAAGCAGCCTCCTAGAAAGAGATTGATAACCTCAAAGGGTTCAGTTGGGATTGATGTCGGGCTCACTTCTTATGCTACACTCTCCTCTGGTGAGAAAATTAACAATCCGCGACCGATTCAACATGGGTTCAAAAGGTTACGCTGTCTTCATCAAAGGTTAAGTAAAAAGAAGCAGGGATCGAAAAACAGGGAGAAAGCAAGATACCGGCTAGCCCGATACTATGAACATGTTGTTAATCAGCGAATAGACTTTCTACAGAAACTATCCACTCGAATAATTCGCGAGAACCAAGCGATTATAGTGGAGAGTTTGAACGTACGTGGCATGATGGGAAATAGAAAGCTTGCTAGACAAATTTCAGATGCGGCATGGTCTAAATTTCTTCGAATGTTGAAGGATAAAGCCGAAATAGGTGGTGTAACCCTGATTGAGATTGGGCGATTTGAGTCTACCAGTAAACTCTGTTCAGCTTGTGGATTCAAAAATACTGAACTTCAAATAGCAGATCG